>JAGLQP010000114.1 GCA_023136785.1 Spirochaetales bacterium | reverse complement strand
CATCTGTCCTCCTGTATCAGAGTATATCAAGTTATCCCCCCGGTTTTGACTCCTGTCTACCAAAACAGGTATATTTCTCCCAGCTTCTCCCGGGAGCAGTTTGGAGGGCAATGTGAAACTCTATACCAGAGAGTTCGGTGGAACCGGGCTACCGGTTGTGATTCTCCACGGCTTGTTCGCCTCTTCGAAAAACTGGACCGGCACGGCCCAGTTCCTGGCCGCCTTCTGCAGGCCCTTCGCTCTGGATCTGCGCAACCACGGCGACTCGCCCCATTCCGATTCCCACACCTTGGAGGAGATGATCAGTGATCTTGACCAGTGGCTGGATGAGCGGGATATGGAGAAGGCAGTATTGCTGGGTCACTCTATGGGGGGTCTAGTATCCATGGGCTTTGCCCTTTCACATCCCGAGCGCGTCGGCGGATTGATCGTTGTGGATATCCTTCCCCGTGCCTACCGACCCGACTTCAGCCAGGAATTTGCAGCTCTGTCTCTCGATCTATCACCGTACAAGAACCGGCGGGAAATCGATGTGGCCATGGAGAAGATCGTGCCGGATCTGCAGGTGCGGCAGTTCCTGCAGATGAACGTGGAGCGCAGCGATCGGGGCTTTCGTTGGAAGTTGAATGTTCCGGCACTTAAAAACAGCGAGTTCCTTCAGGGTCCCGATTTTTCCGTGTTCCAATCCCGCTACGAAGGCCCGGCCCTTCTGGTTGCCGGTGGCCAGTCTCCATTCGCAGCAAGACACAACCTCCCCCTGTTCAACAGATACTTCCCCAACGGGAGAATCGAAGTACTGGAAGACTGCGGGCACTGGCTGCACTACATCTGTTCTCAGGAGTTTCAGACGGTCGTAAAAGAATTTATCGAACAGCTCTAAAGATCCCGCCGAAGTATCTATCTGACTGCTCAAACATCTCGATCGCCTCGGCAAGGGCATCTTCTTTCGATCGCTTGCCTAGAAATGCAGCGACGAAAAACTCTTGAGCGGCAGAAACCGTCCTATCCGTCTGGAGGGCATCGATCTCATACGGTCGGATGCGGCAGCCCAGTCGGCGCAGCAGGCCTCCGAACAGATAGGCGAAGTAGGCGCCGATCCCTAAAAATGGGGTTATCTCTGAGTGAGAAAGATCCCGTGCGGGTATAGAATCCGGCCAGCACACCGCCCTTGTGAATATCTACCAGTACTGCCTTGGTGCTGGTAGAACCGACATCGCTCCTCACCACTGCTCCAGCGGTGTCCGTGGAGCAGTTCGACAAGCTGGCGGCAGACGTGTAATAGCCGACGCTAGTAGCGAGTATAGAACTTAAAATAGATCCAAATTCCGCTAATAAAGGAAAAAATCCTGCCGAAGCTTCAGGTAAGAAGCTATGAGCAGGATCGAACGAAAGCTGATTCAAAAAGCCAAAGCCCGGTACGGAAGGATAGCGCCCTGCACCGGAAAGACATTTACCCAATGCTTTCGGGTGCATGATGGAAAGCTACAGTTCTGGTTCAACGATTCGACGGGCAATACTCACCTTCTCTACGCCGAGCACGAACCAGTCAACCGATCTTACAGCTATTTCTTGGCATCCAGGTAGGCCCTGATTGCCTTGTCGTTGATGAAGCCCTTCTCGATGGCAATTTCCCCAAACAAGCGTTTATCCCCGTCCTTTTGAAGCTTCAGGACCTGGTCCACCTGTTCGGGCGCCATCGCCCCAATTCGTACCAGGGCTTCGCCGATTCTCTCTTCCACGCTTTTTCAAGCCTCTCCGTTGTCCTCCTAATCCTAACCGAAACACCGGGAAGGTGCTAACAAATCAGAAAATTCTTGCGGCAAACCACACCTCGAATTACCATTTGACTCTATAACTTCCCCGGTGTATAAAGATCATCAATAGATCCTGCCGAAACGAGGAGGAAATCATGGCAAAAGAAAAGGACACCTATCCGGTTCAGTTAAAAGGAGAACTCAGCAAACCGCCTTCGAATGCTCTGTGGTTGGTAAAGTGGTTGCTCGTCATACCCCACATCATCATCCTCTGCTTTCTCGGCATCGCCTTTGCGTTCCTCACAATAATCGCCTTCTTCGCCATTCTTTTTGCCGGTCGCTATCCCCAAGGGATGTTCAATTTCAATGTGGGAGTGATGCGCTGGGCCTGGCGGGTTTGCTTCTACGCCTATGGAGCGCTGGGTACGGACAACTATCCTCCCTTCTCGCTCAAGTCCGCCGAATACCCAGCGGATCTGCAGATCGCGTATCCCGAAAAACTGAAGAACGGGATGGTGCTGGTGAAATGGTTTCTGGCCATTCCGCATTATGCCATTCTGGCAGCCCTGATTGGCTGGGGATACAACTATTCCGCCCAAACGGAGTATCCTTTCGGCGGCCTGCTCTGGGTCCTGGTGGCGATCGTCGCGGTTGTACTGCTGTTCACGGGGAAATACCATAAGGACATCTTCAAGCTCATTATGGGCATCCAGCGGTGGTCGTTTCGTGTCATGGCCTACGTTGGACTGATGACGGACGAGTATCCCCACTTCAGACTCTGGGAGTAGCGGACATTTAACCCGGTCCTACACCGACAAGAACTCAATCTCTATCGATGCCTTAGATGAAATTTCGTTACATCAGCCAGCAGCAACAGTTCCTCCGTGCTCTTTCAGCCGGGATCGGCAAGACCGCCGTGATCCTGCCCGCCGCCTTTCTGACAGAAACGGGGCTGGGGATGCTCACCCTCGGGATGGTCTTCTACATGCGGGAGGTGTTTTTCCTGTCCCCCGGCCTGGTCGGTTGGATTGCCGCAACCTGGCAGAGCTGCTATGTCCTGGGCTGCCTCACGATGCGGCCTGCCTTCGAATCCCTGCGCCCCCGATATTCGATGATCTTGTCCACTGCCGGCATGGGTGTAGCCGTAGCGGCCATTCTGCTTTCCCGCTCTGTCGTTGCGACTTTTCTGTTCTACGGACTGTTCGGGTTCTGCCTCTCCTTTTTCTGGCCGCCCCTGATGAGCTGGCTGTCCCTGGGGATGGAAGGAAAACACCTCGGACGGGCGATGGCCAGGCTCACCCTAGCGGGAAGCGCCGGGATAGTAATCAGTCCCTTTCTGGCCGGCGCCCTCAGCTCTCTTTCCCCCCGCTATCCCCTCTTCGCTGCCGCAGGATTGTTTACCGCAAACTGCCTGCTTCTTACCGGGGCTGCACTGGCGCTGCCGCAATTGCGCTCGGACAAACACAGGGGGCGACGGACAAAGGAGGAGATCGACAAAAAGGACCAGAGCACATCTTTGCGTTTTCCCGCCTGGATCGGTCTGTTCGTCACCTTCACCGTATTGGGTGTGATCATTACCATTTTTCCCATGTACGCCCGGGATGATTTGGGTCTCAGCAAAAGCACCATTGGCATCCTCCTCCTGAGCCGCGCCCTGTGTACTGCGTTAGGCTTTGTTATCCTCGGCAGAACGATGTTCTGGCATTTCCGGCCCCTGCCGATGCTCGCAGGCTTGGCTCTGCTGGCCGTGTTCGTTTTCGGGATTTCTCAAGCCAGGTCCTTCTCATTCTTGGCACTCAGTCTGGCTCTGATCGGACCTCTGATTTCTCTGGGCTTCTCCTACAGCTTTTTCCATGGTGCTTCCGGAGCATCTCAGCGAGCCCCGAGAATGGCGATTCATGAAGCTCTTCTCGCCTCGGGTTTGATCGCAGGATCCGCCGTGGGGGGCCAATTCTATCAGCACTATTCCATGCTTGCGGTAAGCCTTTTCTGTGCGGGACTGCTGACCACAGCAATTGTGTTGCAAATACCCCTCGTTCGTTTGTGGAAAAGTAAGGAGAGGCCGCGGTAAAACGCTGAAGCGCGGTCTTATTGGTTGTCAAAATCCCAAGATTCGACGTCGATTGACAGAGCCTACTCTTTTCTCTACTTTCAAATCAAGGATATCTATGGCTGATCAGAGACTTCGCCATGACGTCAAACAGATCCAGGCGGTGGCAAAAAATATTTCCAGCGTGTTCGTGGGCAAAGAGTCACAGATCCACACCCTGCTGGTAGCCTTCAGCGCCGGACTTCATGTACTGATCGAGGATGTGCCGGGAGTCGGCAAGACTACGCTGGCTCGCTGTCTGGCCGCCAGCGTAGGTTTGGATTTCGGCCGCATCCAGTTTACCCCCGATCTTCTCCCCGGAGACATCACGGGCATGACGATCTGGAGCCCGGAGAAGCGGGAGTTCCTCTACAAAGAGGGAGCATTGATGCACCAATTCGTCCTGGCCGACGAGATCAATCGTGCCAGCCCTCGTACGCAATCGAGCCTTCTCGAAGTGATGCAGGAAGGTTCGGTGACCGTGGACGGCACAACTCACAAGCTGCCTCAACCCTTTTTCGTCATCGCCACCCAGAATCCGGTGAGCTTCCTCGGCGCCTTCCCCCTGCCCGAAGGGGAACTCGATCGCTTCGGAGTATCCTTTTCCCTCGGCTATCCCGCCCCGGAGGAGGAAACCGAGATTCTCTCCCGCTTTCAGGAGAAGGACCCCCTACAGGAGTTGGGACCGGTTGCCACCCCAAAGGATATCCTGAGAATCCGGGGAAGCCTCCGCCGCATCCATGTCTCTGATGCGGTAAAGCGGTTCATCGTCGACATAGCCTCGGAAACACGATCGAGCAGCCACTTAAAACTCGGCTTGAGCCCTCGGGCCTCTCAGCACCTCATGCTGGCCGCTCAAGGGGAAGCCTTTCTCAGAGGGCGGGATTTCGCCATTCCAGAGGACGTGCTGGAACTGGCTCCCGCCGTACTGGCCCACCGTCTAATCCTGTCTGCAGAGGCGCGAATGGAGAACATCCACCCCCGGCAGATCGTGGCCCGGATACTCGGCAAGGTGAGGATTCCCACCGGACTGAATGAACGGTAATTTACCAATACTCCTTCGCGTCCATAAGATCGGATTGTACTCCCTCGCCCTGTTTCTCGTATATCTGGCGGGGAGCTACGTGGCTCCGTTTTTTCTGTTCCTCTTCGTTGTCCTGCTGATCCTACCGATCCTGTCTCTGTTGTACCTTTTGCTGACATTCCTCCCGCTGAAGTATTACCAGGATTTCAGCACCGAGCACCCGATGAAGGGCGAATCCGTCATCTATCGCTTGAGCCTGGCCAACGAGACCCTGCTGCCGCTGCATTACCTCACTGTGAGGTTCAAGACGATCCACCCCTTCATGGAGGAGGTCCTTCCTCAATTCACCACGTATGTACCGGCAGGGAATCGGATCGAGAGAGTGTATGAAATACACTGTCCTTTTCGCGGGATTTACACGGTCGGCTTGGAATTCCTCGCATCCGAGGATCCCCTTCATTTCTTCGTTTTTCGCCGGCGTGTCTGGTACAGAACCTTTTACGTCTATCCCCGAGTGCTCCCCCTGCGCAGCTTTTCCACCGGAACAGAGCGTAGCGAGCGGCTCGCCCAAGGCTCTTCTACAGGGGCGGTTCCCGACTATGCCCTTTTCAGCCAGCTTCGATCGTACCGCTACGGCGAATCCCTACGCCACGTTTCCTGGAAGAAGTTCGCCTCCACCGGAATCCCCTTTCTCAAGGAATACGACACTTCAGCGGAACCGGGGGTGACCATCTACTTTGACCTGAGGCAGACAAGGCTGACCGGTCTGCGGGCTCTGGAAACAGAGGACGTTTCGATAGATATCCTGGTCGCCCTGGTGAAATATTACCTCGATCAGGGAGTGCCGGTAACGGTCCGCGCCCCCGGCAGAAGCGTGTACACTTTTCGGGGAGATAGCCAATCAAGCTTTCAGGCGTTCTATATCTCAACAATGGAGCTGATCTTTCAACCCACAATCTCGCCGGGAGCTTTGTATCACCTGGACAAACAGAGCGGCGGTTTCGAGAGCACCTCTGCGATCATCATCTCTCACCTCTTCGATCCGGAGGTGTTTTCTACGGTGGACGAATCCCTGACCGGAGATGTCCCAGTTGCATTGGTTTTGAACCGCAGCGGATACTCTGAAGAGGAGCGAAAGACAATCCTTCCCTATCTCTATTCTCTCAGCGAGCGGAGAGCCAATATCCGCTTCATCGATGGGCCGGAGGATATCGCAGACGGCCTGGAAAGGGGTGTTCTGGGCTATGACAGATAAGCTACCGCGCTGGGCGGAGATCGTTCTCGCCTGCCTCGTCGCTGCACTGCTTCCAGCGATCCTAAAACTACTCATACGACCCGAGTTGTCCTGGCTGCTTCTGTTCGTACTGGTGTGGGGCAAAATCATCCTTGCCGTTCTGTCCACTCAGCTGACCGGGATCCGGGGACAGGCATTTCGCATCCTGTCAACCCTGTTCACTATCGGGCTCGCTTCCGGGGTCCTGACGGGGATTCTGATCACACCCTACTCCGCCTACGGGATCTGGTTTGAAACCGTCCGCGACGGTGAGCCCCGAGGGGTTGTGTCCGTCCTGATTGTGCTTCTATCCGCCGTATTCTCCTCCGCCTTGGCTCAA
>JAGLQP010000113.1 GCA_023136785.1 Spirochaetales bacterium | reverse complement strand
CTCCGGCAGGCATTCTACCCGGAGGATGACGACTGGAAGGAAGCGGTTTGGTCAGGGGCGAAGCAAGTCGTATATCAAGCGATCGAAAACGGTAGCTAGCGGGAACGCCTCCATTCTCGGGAGGCTTGAGCCTCACGTCTCCCGAGAATACCAAACTCATTTGCTTGGCTGGGACGCCTGCAGTGCAAGAACTGCGGGTACAGTCTGACGTAGGGCGGTCTCACAGGTGCAGGGCAATAACCCCGTGGGTTGAAAAATGTCATTCGGCCCAGTTTTGGAGTTGATGATGATTATTGAAGTTGATTTTGCCCCTCAAAATAACTTGAATCTTGGATTACTTTTGGTTGAAAACCCGTCTTTTGGTAATAGAATGTGGCGGGATGATATCTTCGACCCACACTTTTTCTATCGGGATCAAAGGGGCGGTTATTGATATTGAAAGCTTTACTTACGCTGCTCGGAAATAATGATGGTGTAAGCCTGAGAGAACCTGTATGGCTTTTATTTCCCCGTGCTCTTGACTTACATATCCAGCCGGAACTCCCTGATCCAATCCTTGATGAGTGCGGAGTTCATTGCAATATCGGATCACTGCTGTCCAACTGTTTAGGAGATCATATTTTTTAATAGGGTGTCGATATTATTTTCATCTTAGAAAGCACCATTTTACCAAGCAGATGCTGCAATTCCCCCCACTGCCTGAGCGTTCGCGACGTTCATGTGGATAATAAGCAGCTCCACTTGTGGCTTATAGGGGATGTCGCTGCCTTCGAAATCCAGCGGAAGGGAGAGAATAGTGATCTCTTCTAGTTTGTGGTAATCATTCGTTCCCCTGACGGGAGAAGCGAACGAGCTGCTTTCTACACAGAAGTCCCCGAAATCTCTCTGGAGCGAACAGCCCTTACACTACCCGCTGATTATGATTTTGCTTCCCGGGAAGTAGATATCGAGGTGATCACCTGCACCAACTTGGAGTTCGACATCGAAGGAGTTCACTGCTTTTAAACAGTTGAATCCCCTTTTGCTTATCGACTCTGCCTACAGGAGCTATTGTTTGCTACCTTTTACCGGCCCCCTCTTTGCTCCTCGAGAACACGGACTTAACGCCCCGTACCGCAGCTCCCGTGGCCAGCTGGAACCAGCGCATCTTGCTCACGATGGTCAGGAGGGTGATTGCAGCGATGACCGCACAGATCGGCCGGGTGAAGAAGGGCCCAATGTTCCCGTCAGAGAGGATCAAGGCCCGTCTGAGGTTCTTGTCCAGGATGTCCCCCAGGATGATCCCAAGGACGAGGGGCGCCACAGGATAGTCCATCTCCCGCATGTAGTAGCCGATGATACCGAAGACGATCATGACGCCCACGTCGAAGACCCTTGCCTGAATGGCGAAGGCGCCGACCACGCAGAGAGTGAAGACGATGGGCATCAGCTTTTCCCGCGGTACGAGAAGAACTTTTACCATCAGCTTGACCAGGGAAAGACCCAGGATCAGCATCGCGGCTGAGGCCAGAAGGACCATGGCCCCGACCTGAAACACGAACTCGGGGGACTCGAGCATGATCAGCGGTCCGGGACGGACGCCGTGGATGAACATGGCCGCCAACAGGACCGCGGCGGGGGCGGAACCGGGAATGGCCAGGGACAGCACCGGGATCATTGCTCCCGCCACACAGGCGTTGTTGCCCGTTTCGGCGGCGATCAATCCTTCCTCTACCCCGGTTCCGAACTTGTGTCCCTCCTTGCTCGCCCGCTTGGCCATGTCGTAGGACACCCAGGCGGCGATATCCTCCCCCACTCCCGGAACCGCTCCGATGAACACTCCTATGATTCCGGAGCGAATGATGGTCTTCCAGTATTTGAGAACATCCCGCACTCGCGGGACCACCCGCTCGATCTTGGTCTTGATAACCTCCATCTTTGGAAACTTCATGATCGTGATCAGCTCGGCAAAGCCAAAGGCTCCGACCATGGCCGGAAGCAGGGCGATGCCTCCAGACAGGGCCACAGAACCGAAGGAGAAGCGGATGTGGGCGTGGATCCCCTCCATACCGATCATGGCTACGAATAAGCCGAGAAAACCGGCGATCCAGCCCTTGAGGGGGTCCTTCGGCGCGGTCAGGTTGCCGCAGATTACGATTCCAAAGATGGCCAGCCAGGTGAACTCGAAGCTCTTGAAGCTCAAAGCGAAGTTCCCGATGATCGGCGTGAACAGGCTCAGCATGGCCATGCCGATAAAGGAGCCGATGAAACTGCCGGTGGTGGCGATGCCGATGGCCCGGCCTGCGCGCCCCTGTCTGGCCAGGGGATACCCGTCGACAGCTGTAGCGGCATTGGCCGGAGTTCCGGGAATGTTCAGTAGGATGGCGCTGCGGCTTCCGCCGTAGATCGCTCCCACGTCCATGCAGACCAGGATCAACACGGCGTTGGTGGTCTCCATCTTGAAGGTCAGTGTGGTCATGAGTGCCACACCCATCGTAGCTGTCAGACCGGGAAGCATGCCCACGATGATTCCCAGTTGAGTAGCCCAAAGTACATCGAAAATGATCTTGGGCCTCATGAAGCCGACGATAGCTTGAATCCAGAGTTGGAAACCCTCAATCATAGCGCTTCCTCCTTAGAATAGGTCAGGTCCCGGCAGATTCACCAGAAACAGACGGCGGAATGTCGTACCAACGATACCGCCTACCAGTATGGCGATAATCGCCGAGATGAGTATTTTTTTCCATTGGGACTTGATTCCTTGTCTCCACTTGACATCGAAGATTACGATAAAGGCAAAGATGTAGATTGTTGTGGCAACCTCGTAGTTGATCCGGGCGATCATTCCCCAACCATAGGCAACACTGACCAGAATCGTCAGGGCGAAACGTTTGGTTATCTCCGCCTTGAGAAACTTGCTAACCGCTGCGCCGTCCAGTCCGAGTTTGTACCCCTTGCGGATGATCGAACGAATGAAGAGGACAACCCCCAGGAAGGCGACGATCGCCCCCAGGAAGCCGGGTACGATTCCCGGAACAGAAAACCTGTTCACCCCCTCTTTCTCGAATCGGGGCATTTGGATGGAAAGTACGAGCACGGAGATTCCGAAGGCAATAAGGATGATCGATGTGATGAGATCCGCCCGCGGCATATTTCGCTCTTCCATAAAACGATCTCCTTCTGTCTGTTTGTAGGTAGGGTGGTACTATTATTACAGGAATCCCGAGAAAATGAAAAGAGCATCTCCCAAAGAGAGATGCTCTTTTGTGTTTAGCGAAATCCGTGCGCGGTACGCGTGTTACGGCTGGGGGATGCCCAACTCGGCGGGAGACATGACGGTCTTGCCCGCTTCGTGCAGGTTCCAGGCGATGATCGACAGGTAGGGCATGGCCTTCTTCTTGGCTTCCGCGCCCCAGGAGGGATCGAAGACCGCGCCGCGGCTGGCGGCGTAATCTTTCAGAGCCTCGGAATTCTCCATCACATCATCCCAGAGCTTGCCGAAGGTGTCGATGACTTCTTTGGGGGCATCCTTGGGAATCCAGATGCCGAAATAGTTCGGACCCGGGACGAAATCGGGAACCCACTTGGTGATCGGTTCGATCTTCCCGTACTTCTCCAGCACGAGGGGCTTGTCGTCGAGCACGGCCAAGGCGCGGAGTTTACCCCCGGCCAGCATGTCGGCCTGTTCAACGGCCAACTGGGGCACGGCCACGCACTCCCCGGCGACCGTGGCGATGACTGCAGGATTGCCGCCGTCGTAGGAGACGTGTTTGTAATCAATACCTGTGTACTTCTGGATGGCAATCATGGAGTTGTGACCCGCGGACAGCTCCCCAGCGGTAGCCACGGGGATCTGACCCGGTTTGTCTTTGAATGCCTGCAGTAGTTCCCCGAAATCCTGATACGGCTCATCGGCGTTGACAGACATCACGGAAACGTTCGCTACCGTGAGGTAGAGAACCCAGTCATCCAGGGTGGAATCGATCAGGCCGCGCAACTTGTAGGCACCCAGGTCCGCCGCCGCTCCTGCCGTCCAGGTGTAGCCGTCGTGGGGTGCATCCATGGCGCCCTTGGTTCCCACAGACCCGGAAGCGCCGGGCTGGTTGACGACCACGATCTTTTGGCCGAGGGAGTCCTCCAGCTCGCCCGCGACGACACGGGTCATCTGGTCGGTAGATCCGCCCGCTCCCCAGGGAACGATGATCCGGATCGGCTTGGTGGGCTTCCACATACCCGTGTCTTCCTTCTGTGGGGTCGCGAACAGCAGAGCCCCTGCCAGGAAGAGCACGAGAGCCCAAAGCAGTTTCTTTGGCATATCATGCCTCCTTTGAAAAGTTTTTAGGATTCTATTAAAGTATAGAATTTTATTTATATAGGCGTCAACTTAGAAAACGCTCCCTTGAGTGTCCGAATCCTCTCCACGCAGTGATCGACGGCTTCGTCGAACCATTTCGCTCCCTTTTCAGCGCTGGCGCGGCTGGGATAGCCCCACACACCGGTTGGGCTGATGCCTTTCATTCCCAGGTGGGTCAGATCCGCCCGGCTCCAGGTGGGGACGAAGTCTTCCGGTTTATCCTCCCGCACCCGCTGCGGTGCCAGATGCATCATCATCGAGGTCTCGATTTCGCCGGCGTGGAGGTTGCCGCCGATTTCGCTTAAGGAAGTAAAGAAATCGATCAGCAGCAAGTGGGGTTTTTTCCTCTCCATATTCCACTGCCTGGCTGCCGGATTCAGACAGAAGTTGCCCCCGTGGGAGTTCAGCAGCACCAGGTAACGGATTCCCCATCGGTGTACCGATTCGGCGATATCCCAGACAACTGCGGCCAAGGTTTCCGGTTTCAAGGTAACCGTACCGGCGAAGCCGAGGTGTTCCAACGAGGTCGAGTAGGGCAGGGGGTGCAGCAGAATGGCCTGAAGCCGGCTTGCTGTCTGCCGGCTTACATGAGATGCGAAGAAGAAATCCGTCTCGACGGGCAGATGGGCCGAGTGCTGTTCGAAGCTGCCGATTCCGAGAATTGCCGTGTCGCAGCCTGCGCTTCCGATTTCCAAGGTCGTGTTGGTCGGATCGATCATTAGCGCTCCCCCTCCAGCTCTTCGAGGTCGACCCAACGGCGATCCTTCCAGGACCGCATCCCCGCCTCGGCCAGCTGCACTCCCTTGGCCCCTTCCAGTAGAGTCCAGCGGAAGGGTTCGCCCGCCGTGACGTGTTTGAGGTACAGCTCCCACTGAGCCTTGAAGGCGTTGTCATACTCCCGGTTGTCCGGCAGCTTCTGCCAGTGCTCGAAGAAATTCAGGGGCTGCGGCAGATCCGGATTCCAGACGGGCCGAGGGGTAAGGGCCGAAGGCTGGATCCAGCAGTCCCGCAGTCCCGCCACAGCGGTTCCCTTGGTACCCTCGACCTGGAATACGACCAGATCGTCCCGCCGCACCCGCACGACCCAGGAGGAATTGAAGTGACAGATCAGATCACCTTCACAGAGAAAAGTCGCATAGGCAGCGTCTTCCGCCGTGCAGGGGTACGCCCGGCCCTGCTCGTCGACCCGCTTGTCTATGTGGGTGGTGGCGATGCAGGACACCGCTTTCACCGGAGCGAAGAGGTTGTCGATGACGTATCGCCAGTGGCAGAGCATATCGAGGATGATGCCCCCTCCGTCCTCCCTGCGGTAGTTCCAGGAGGGTCGCTGGGCCGGTTGATCGAAGCCGTCGAAGACCCAGTATCCGAACTCGCAGCGCACCGAAAGGATCTTGCCGAAAAACCCGTTGTCCTTGAGGTACTTGAGCTTGAGGAAGCCGGGAAGCCAGAGCTTGTCCTGCACCACGCCGTTCTTCACTCCCGCCTTGACCGCCGCCCGATACATCTCCATGGCCTCCGAGGTGCTCAACGCCGGTGGTTTTTCCGTATAGATATGCTTGCCGGCGGCGATCGCCTTGAGCACCGGTTCCTTCCTCAGATCGGTTCGCTGGGCGTCGAAGTAGATCTGGTTGAACGGGTCGGAAAGGCAGGTATCCAGGTCCGTGGAGTAGCGCTTCAGGCCGTGGGCTTCCGCCAGGGCTTTCAGTTTGTCCGGATTGCGGCCTACCAGGATCGGGTCGGGCAGAATCGTGTCCCCGCCGGCAAGCTGTACGCCTCCTTGAGCGCAAATCCCCAAAATACTGCGGATCAGATGCTGGTTCGTCCCCATCCGGCCGGTCACACCGTTCATGATTATGCCGATTTTATGCTCCTTCATCGCTGTTCCTCTCTCTTTGGTTCAGATTTACCTCTGCGTTCCTTTTCATCAGGAAGCCTCGCGGTAGGCCTGTACAATTTCCTGGAGCCACTGATCCTGATTCTGGGTCCAGCGCAGTGTCGAGAAGATCTCCACCTCGTTGAAGCCGGCAAACCCGGCCGCCTCGGCCCATCCGCGGATTTGGCGGATCGGGATGCAGCCCTCGCCCATCAGGGCCCTGTCGTACAGCAGGTCTTCGGTCGGGGTTTTCCAGTCGCAGATATGAAAGGCGAGGATCCTGCCCATCT
>JAGLQP010000112.1 GCA_023136785.1 Spirochaetales bacterium | reverse complement strand
TCGACGATCAGGGAGATGGTGTCTGTGATATTGTAGAACCCGCTGGCCGACAACACGGGCATCAAGGACACGTTGGTCTCTGAGGGCGGATATCCAAGCGCGAACTCCAGACTGCCCATCCCTCCCCATCGGGAGGTAGCATTCGTGCCCTCGATCTCCACCACTCCGGAGTGAAGCGGGGTGTTGGGAGCCCTCTCCAGGAACTCCGTATGCAGCCCGGCGCTGAAGCTGACCAGGGTGCCCAAATTCCAGCGCAGCCGTACGCTCGTGCCGAGCTGAACTTCCGTACTTTGGCTAAAACCGAACAGACCGCTTACGCTTACTGGGTCCGGTCCGCTCCCGTCAGGGAGAAGCAGGGCGGAGTTCCAGGCCAGCAAGCTTTGAGCCTGGAGGGAGAGGTTTCGAGTCAAGGTGAAGCTCATATCCAGATCGGCGAACCAGCCGTGATTGTCCGCCAGCACCACGGAGGACAGGAAGGGAAGAGGATAGCCGTTGAGCAGATCGGCGTAGTCCAACTGTTCAACCCTGTATCCCCCGCCGGCCTCAAAGGAAAAGGTGGAGAAGGGGGTCCCAGAAAGAGTAAGAGAAAAGGGAAACAGGTGGCCAAGATCGCCGTTCCAGGCCCATCCCCCCCGAGCTTCGAAACGGTAGTTGGTGAGGAACTCGGCTCCAAAAAACGCATCCACCCGGGTCCGCTGCAGTGCCTCCTCAATTCCACCGGTCACTCCCCGGTACGTGTAGCCGCCCTCCAAACCCAGCCATATGCTCTTGTGGCGAAATTCGAGGGCAACCAGCGGCCGGGCTAATATCTCGGTGGTGTTTTGAGAGTCCGTTCCGGTCAACAGCTGGGAAGCGAAGGAGGTATCGGCCTGTCCTGTCAGAGTGAAGCGCTCTCCGAGGGGGAGTTCCAGCTGGATATCCAGCCCCCCCTGCCGGGAGACGTGGGATATGTAGTTATTGCTGTTGACTATCTGCTGCAGCCCCCGCTCCTGGTCCTGGAGCAATCCTTCGACCTCTAGGCCGAGTGAGCCCAGGTGCAGCTTGATGCCGGCTTCCAGACGGTCCTCCCGGGTGTGAAAGCCGGATCCCGCTGAGGCCCCCGCCGACCCGGCTACACCATCGAGCATCTCGTGGAGGAAACGCAGCTTGAAACGGGGTTCTTCTCCGCCGATTCTGTTGAGAGAGATCTGGCTGTAGAGATGGCTCAAGGTGCCGGCACCCAGAATCGCCTGTGCGGACAGGCCGGAACCCCGCTCCGTAGAGATCAGGTCCCGGCTCTCCGCAACATCGAAGGGGATTTCCGGCTCCTCGATATCCAGCTCCCCCACCTCCGGAAGCGGTATGGTGCGCTCGGGGGCAGACAGCTCTTCCTCTCCCGGAAGCCCTGCCTCCACCTCCTCTACGCTGAAATCTTCGATTCTGAGGATTACCTCGGGAAGCACGATATCCGGTTCTTCCGGCTCCACGGTCGGACCCGGTTCCTGTGCGCCCAGAACAACGAGGGACAGAAGCAGCGGAGCAGCAGCACTCAACAATCGTTTCATCAGCGACGTCCCCCTTCGAGCAGTTTTTTTGCCTCCTCGGTCCACTGGGAACCGGCAAAGTGCTGCTCCAGTCTGCCCACCAGCTCGCGGACATCCGTCATATTCCCGGCCAGATACATCATCTCCGCTGCTCGATAGATCGAAGCGGCCAATTGATCCGGATCATCGGGGTTGAGATATCCGGCCTGCAGAAACTCTCTGGCCGCCTGGACGGGCTCGGACTTTCTATAGTAATACTCGCCGATCAGAAACTGAGCCTGAGCAGCGGTGACCGGCTCTCCCCGGTCCACCACCTTCTGCAACATCTCCAGGGCCAGACCCATGCGCCTGGAGCCCTCGTAGATATACAGCCGGGACAGCTCGATCATCGCTTCCCGGCCCTTGGCCGTCCTGGCCCCGCCCTCGGCCCCGATGATGCTGGAAAGCACGGCCTCCCTGTCGCTCAATCCCTGGAGCAGGTAGCGGAGCTCGTCGATCTTCTGGGCGGTATTGTACACCGCCGCTTCCTCTGGATACTCCTCGATCAGGAGCGTATACAACTCCATCGCCTTTTTTTGATCCCCCCGATCGGCATAGACCTCCGCGGTTCGTCGCAGAGCATCGGGGCGGAAAGGGCTCAAGGGATAGTTGTCCAGCAGGCGCTCCCAATGCAGGACCGCGCCGAAGCGTTCGCCAAGCTCGTAGGAGGCCAACCCTCCCCAGTAGAGGGCGGCATCGACCAGCCTGCCTCTGGGAAAGCGGGTCCGATACTCGTAGAAGGCGTCTTTGGCCTGCTGGTAGCGCCCACCGGCGCTGTAGACCTCCCCCCGCTTGTAAAGGGATTCCTCCGCCAGCGGACTCTGTGGATAGCTGTTGGCCAGCCTGGCATAGGCGTCCGCCGCCTCGGCGGATTTGCCCAGCTCCGCTTGAATGCCGGCGTACTCAAACAGGGCATCATCGGCAAAAGAAGAATTCGGTCTGGTGGTGTAGTGGGTCTTGAGTAGGACCGCCGCCGTATCCAGATCACGCAGGTTCATCAGGCTCCGAGCCTGCAGAAAGGCCGACTTGTCCGACTCAGCGGTATTCATCTTGGCCAGCCGGGCGAAGTACTGGGAGGAAGAGCGATAATCAGCCAGACTGAAGGAGGCCCATCCGGCCAGAAACAAGCTTTCAGGAAACAGAGGATGGGAGGGTTCAGTCTCCAGCAGAACGGTCATTCTGTTCCGGGCCGCTTCATACTCACCGCTGCGGTAGTGGGCCCAACCCTGGTAGTACAGCGTATAGGGCCAGATCACGCTTAAGTTCTCCCGATCCGTCCCTTCCTTGCTCACCTTGTTCAACGCCTCGAGGGCGCTCGCATACCGCTTGCGGCTGATCTCCGACAATCCCCGTAGATAGTTGGACAGCAGGTGGACGTACGGGTTGTCCTCGGCGAGGTCCGGAAACTCCCGGCGCATTCGGTTGGTCTCGCTGACAACGCCTGAGTAATCCTCGAGGGCGAAGAGCAGCTTGAGCAGATCGATCCGGGCTTTGAGGTCCTCCGGATATAGATCGATGTACTCCCGAAGGCGGACAACCGCCTCTGCCGGTTCACCCCGGCGGCGGTGCAGGACCACGGCGAGCTTGTACCAATCCGCGCGCAGTTCACGCAGAGATGGATCGGTCACACTCTGCAGCTGATCTTCGGCCAGGGCCAACGCAGAAACGAGATCCCCCTGACGAAATTGCGAGTAGGCCAACAGGTAGAGCACCTCCTCGAAGCTGGCGGAATCGGGGTGATCCTCCAGGTATTTGGAATAGATCTGTTCAGCCGTGGAATAATCACCCTGCAGCAGCCTCACATCCGCCAATTTGAGCAGAGTCAGGTCGGCGGTATCGGGATTCGCCGCCACATACTCCTCCAGCACCGCGGCGGCCCGGTTCAGATTTTTATCCTGTATCGAAAGCTCCGCCAGGTAGAGGGGAACGGTTTCCCGAATCTCCTCCTTCTTCGGCAGGCTCCAAACCTTGTTCAGGAAGTATGCGGATAGATCGAACTTGCCCTGCTGGTAGCTCTCCACTCCCACCTGAACCCAGAGATCCTCCAGCACTTCGGGGGTTCCGGCGAACTGGCTCTCCGCCTGACGCACCAGAGCCTCCATGCGGGACAGTTCACCCCTTTGGGCTGCGGCCATGAACAGACGTCGATAGGCAACCGAGGCTACCTGTTCTTCCGCCGATCTCAACCGATCGAAAAACTCCCCCGCTTCTTCGGCCCGATTATCATTCCAGAGAGCTTCCGCGGTATACAAATCGAACAGATCCTTCCTCTGCTCCGAAAGTACATCCCCCCTGGAGGTTCCGGCCAGCTCCTCGATCTCCTGATAGCGCCCCTGCTGGAGATAGGAGTACATCAGCAGGACCAGTCCGTACTGAGCGGATTCTGAGGCGGGATACCCGTCGACAAGGGCTTTGAGATCCACAGAAGCGTCGCGGAAATCCTGAAGGGCGATTTCCGCATGAGCCTTGTACAGGTAGGCCTGGGGCGTCAGCTCCCGATCTTCTACGGCTTCCAGAAAAACACCGAGGGCTTGCCGGGCTTGTGGGTAGCTCTCCAATCGGAAATAAGCCACGCCCCGCCAAAAGTAGATGTAATCGAAGAAACGGGTGCTGCGATAGCGCCGCTCGATCTCCTCAAATACGGTGAGGGCCTCCCGAAAACGCCCCAAGCGGAACAGGCTGACACCCCGCCGGTACTGGGTATCGGCAACCCGGTCGGACAGGGGATAGGTCTGGACAAACTCGGCGTAGGTGTCCAGGGCCAGAAGGAAGTTACCAGCCCGGTAGTAGCTCTCCGCCTCGGAGAAGAGCTCCGCCTCTGTGGCGGAAAAGGCTGGACTCAGGACAGCAAACAACAGAACCCAAAGAATCAACAGGACTTTCTTCATACAGCTTTAAAGGTATTGCGAAAAAGGTAAGAATTCAATGGCGGATTCCGCGGTTCGGTTTATAATGACCCATGGACAGGGAGCTCATGGACAAGAAGCGGATCCTGATCGGTACCAGCGGCTACTCCTACGAGGACTGGATTGGGCCCTTCTATCCGCAGGGTATGCAAAAGAGGGATTTCCTGGGGTTCTACGCCTCCGAGTTTCCCGTAGTGGAGCTCAACTTCTCCTACTACGCCCAGCCCAGCGCATCAACCCTGGAGCGGATGATCGAAAAAACCCCAGATGGGTTTCGCTTCGCCATCAAGGCTCATCAGAGCCTGACCCACAAGGTCGACGAGTATTTCCCGAAGGAGGTCGAGCTCTACAAAGATGGTATCCGGCCTTTGGTGGAGGCGGGCCGCCTGACCGCAGTCCTGTTTCAGTTTCCCTACAGCTTTCACTACACCCCCGAGTGCCGGAAGCATCTGCAGAGACTCTGCGACGCCTTTGCCGATCTGCCCAAGGCGGTCGAGTTCCGGGGCGCCGAGTGGCAGAAGGAATCGGTGTACAAAGGGCTGCAGGAGATGGGCGCCGCTATGGTCAACGTGGATGAACCCCGGCTTCCCAAGCTGCCGAAGCCCACGGAAGTAGTCAGCTCCGATCTGGCATATGTGCGCTTTCACGGGCGGAACGAGGCCAACTGGTGGAGCGGGGACAACGTCAGCCGCTATGACTATCTGTACAGCTCCGAGGAGCTGTCCGGGTGGCTGCCGATGATCGAGCGGATGCTGGCCAAAGCCCAGCTTCTGCTGGTCATTTTCAACAACCACAGCAGGGGTCAGGCGATTCAGAACGCCCGGGAGCTCCAGGGGATGCTTAGGCTTTAGCTATGGGTTGACGAATGATCGTCTTCAATTTCTCCGGCGCCGCCCGCCGCAGATCACTGAGATAGATCTCTCTGTGCTTGCCGCTTCTGCTGTACCCGTTGTCGTGGATGAAACGGTGAAGTCGCTCGATGGTCGGACCTTCTTCGGAAAAGGGTCCGACGTGAAGCACCTGGGCGCTTAAGCCCTCGTGGAATGACTCGAAACGCAGTTGATCGAGAGCCGGCAGTTCTTTCTTCTTTCCCACCTGCTCCAGGGCCTGTTCAAAGAGCTCCGGAGTAACGTACTCCGGCTGCATGATCATCAAGGTCCACTTCCAGGATGACTTGTCGCCGACGGTAAAGCTGGCCATATCGTCGGCCCACCAGATCCCCTCCAGGGGCAGCACCCCGTAGTCGATGGCCGGCGGACCCTTCTTGATCATGAATTTGAGGGTATAGGACGTGGAGAACAGAGCCTCTACGGCTTGTTGAAACTCAAGCGAAGTGTTGGGATCCCCGGCACCGTCGATCATGATGAAGTTCATCGGCGGCACCTCCACGATGACAGGTACCTTGGCCGGTGCGCTGTACAGCTGCTTGAGTCTCTTCTTGAAGTCGATCTTTTGCATTGGTGCCTCCCTCTCGGATAGAATACACTGTAAACTCTATTTTCTTCCATAGTAGTACGGCCATCGAACCTGGTCTGCTCTGCATGGAATACCGACCTACTATGGAAAACCGATAAAGAACCGGCTAAAGTAGAATAGAGGAGGAAAATATGTCGGAAGCACATCAGGTCGATTATCAGCTGGTGGGAGACGATATGCAGGCGGTGATCATCACCCTCGACCCCCGGGAGGCCGTTCAGGCCGAGGCCGGGGCCATGATGTTTCTCGAAGAGGGCATTCGGGTGAATACAGGCACGGGAGGCGGCTTCATGAAGGGTCTGAAGCGGGTGCTCGTGGGAGAGTCCTTCTTCATCACCACCTTCTACAACGAGACAAAGGGAAAACGGAAGCTCGCGTTCTCCGCTCCGTATCCCGGCAAGATCCTGCCCATAGCCCTTCACGAAACCGGACCGATGCTCTGTCAGAGGGACGCCTACCTCTGCTCAGCCTACGGCATCGACATCTCCGTAGCCTTCACCAAGCGGTTGGGCGCGGGATTCTTCGGCGGAGAGGGGTTTATCCTGCAGCGACTGAGCGGAGACGGTCTGGCATTCATCCA
>JAGLQP010000111.1 GCA_023136785.1 Spirochaetales bacterium | reverse complement strand
AAGGTCGAACCGCAGGTTTATCCGCCCAAAGTAATTGAGCACAAGCTCACCGCGTTGGGAGGGGATGTTCCCGAATGGGTCTTCCAATACGCCAATGGTGAAGATCTGGAGAAAAAGAAAGATTACAAGGATCTGTATGTATTCGTCTTCGAGCAGACCGGCAAAGATCTTGAGGGGGTAAAAGCCTGGACCCGCAGCTTCTCGGCGGCAACCGAAGTGGCTCGGATGGTCTCTACCCGGGTGATGAACAAATTCGCCGGTGCCCAGGTGGGCGACAAGGACATGGTTGAAACCTATATGGAAGAGGTGGTCAAGATCCTGGCGGTGGCGGAGTATGCCGGAGCCCGTAAGAAGGACGACTTCTGGATCCACAGACAGTTCTACGATGACAACGGGGGTCCGAGCAAGAAAGAGTACACCTACTACATGCTCTATACCGTTCCTCAGGAGCAGATTGACGCGGCCATCCAGAGATCTTTGGATGCTCAGAACAACAAAGCAAAGGCGAAGACCGAGGAGGAACAGACAGCTCGAGACAGGGTGAGAGAGCTGTTTTCCGAAAATCTGTAATTGAGGCTTCCGAAATCGAGGTTGGGAGACAACCTCAATACCACGGTAGCGCTTGAGATAATGCGCGGGTGAGAAACTCTTCCCGCTTGAGAATAAAAAAGATAGTAACGTCTCCCGGGCGGGTTGATCTGAACGAGGTCGTCCGCCCGGGCCGATGTGTTTCAAGAGGAGAAGTGCATGAAAAGGGTCAGTGACATCGCGATTTTGTTCATCGGAGCGCTCCTGCTGCTATACACAAGCTGCGCCTCCGGACCTGATACCGGGAAGGGGCCGGCGGCAGAGCCTCCTCCGGAGTGGGTGTTGAACCCTCCGGAAAGCGACGACCAATACATGTATTTCACCGGCTCAGGCACTTCCAGTGCAGGCAGCCTGGCAGAAGCGGAGCAGGCTGCCCGAGGAGCAGTCCTGGATGAAATTATGCGTTACCTCGGTGTGCGGATCACCTCCGAGACTACCGCTACAGCCCGAGCGTCCCTGGATGACTTCCAAGCCGACATG
Source organism: Spirochaetales bacterium (assembly GCA_023136785.1). GTDB lineage: Bacteria > Spirochaetota > Spirochaetia > SZUA-6 > DRHE01 > JAFGQJ01. The sequence continues at coordinate 5,515 of JAGLQP010000111.1, read as the reverse complement.
GTTCAGCAGCTCACTTCCAGATCCTCTGGGCGGGTGACCGGTCTGGAGATCGCCGAGAGGTGGCAGGTCGAGCAGGCGGGAGGTCTAACCCTCTATCTGCTGGCCCGGTACAACAAGACGGATCTGATGAAGGAGAAACGCCGCCTCGAGGAGGTGTTCCAGGAGAAGATCGAGGCCGTTTCCGGACCTGAAAGAGAAGCCCAGGAACTCGAGTCCCGGGGCCAGCTCTATCAGGCGGCTATTCGCTATCTCGATGCCGCCTCGGCTGCCTTCAAGTCGGATCTGGAAAACGCGGAAATCAAATTCGAGCGCAATATCAATCAGGCCAGCGAGGCGATTCGACGAATCGGCCTGGTCAAGCTGAACGATAACCTGAGTACCTATCTGGGACAGGAGTTCGAGGAACCCTTCCGAGCGAAAGTGGTCAACGGCTCTACGGCCGATGATCCGGGTGTCGAAGGTGTCGCGGTGCGGGTGGTGTATAAAGAGATGAGACAGAGCGGCCGGGCGGCTGTGCGTACCGCCCTGGTCAAGACCGATGCTGAAGGGGTGGCCTCCTTTCAGTCCCCCGCACCGAATTTTGTGGGTAAGGAGAAGATCACCATGTCCCTCGATGTCAGCGACACTCTGGAGTCTCTCCTCGACGTACCAGATGAACTGTACAGCCAGGTAGAGGGATTCGAGCAGCTCGTTTTATCGAAGAAGGTTACCTTCTCCTTGGAGTCCCTGTCCATGGCCTCTCGGATCAGCACGGGAGTTGCGGTGTTCGATCTCGATGCGTCGGGAAACCCTATAGCTCTCACCGAAACCTCGGCGGGATTGCTGGAGAAGTTGGGACAGGCGGGATTCCAGGTCAACAGTCTGCCCGTAGCGGTAACTAATGTAGCCGGACGCTCCAGCGCCCAAGTGCTTCAATTTTTAAACAACAACTTCGGAGCCCAGGTGGAGCGGGCCATCTTCGGTACGGCGAAGATTTCGGATCACTCCCAGGACAAAGACACCGTGATTATTCAAGTTACCGGTACCGTGACCGTAGTTGAGCTGTCCTCGGGGAAAACACTTCTCACGGTGAACAAATCCAAACGCGCCCAGGGAACAAACGCCTCGGCGGCTCTATCAACAGCCTTCAAGAAGCTGGGTGAAGACTTCGGCAAGGCGATCATCAACCAGCTTCAGTGAGGTAGTCGGGCCGATATACGGACAATCTACTGTCGGGTTCATTACGAAAAAAAGCCCTCGGAAGGCACACGCTCTCCGAGGGCTTTTTTCTGTGAAAATAGAAAACGTTACTCCCCGTATTTTTCTAGATAGTCCTTCACGATCTGCGGCGGTTCGGCGCCGGCGGGTACAAAGATGAGGGAGGCGGAATTGATGCAGTAGCGCAGGCCCGTCGGATCAGGACCGTCGGGGAAAATGTGACCGAGGTGGGAGCCGCTCGAGCTGTCCACCACCTCTACCCGTTTCATGAAGAAGCTGTTGTCTTCGATCAGGATGACCGCTTCGGGATTGATCGGCTCGTAGAAGCTCGGCCAACCGGTGCCGGAGTCGAACTTGGCCTCGGAGCTGTACAGCGGCTGACCCGTAGCGGCGGAGTAGAAGATGCCCTCCTCGTAAACCTTGTCCAGCTTTCCGGTGAAGGCTCTCTCCGTGCCCTTTTCCCGCAGCACGTGGTATTCGAATGCGCCTAGACGTCGCTGCCACTCCTCTTCACTCAGGGTAGTAGGATATTCCACCTCTGCATCCTTGGGGACAACCTCGAGTTTCGACCAATCCGATCCTTTCCTGCGGCCCATGGACTGGGAGAGCAGAAAACCTGTGGCGATGAAAAACAGTAGCAGTCCAATAATCAGGACCTTGTTCCTGTGGAAATATATCTTAGTGTTCATGTCATAAATATAATAACCAGCAGAGTAAAAGAAAACCTGAGATGCTACACCTATCACCACGATCTGCCCGGTGTCGGCGTACATAATTCGCGCTGCCAACCGACAGCTGTTCTTCGGCACCGAAGCTTATTAACCGAATGGTGCGGCGAAAAGGTGCCTTTGATGCAAATAGGCGGGTCAACTCGATCACAGCGACCGTGCCGGTACCGTTATCATCAGCTCCTGGACTGCCGGCTTGAGTATCGTGATGTCCACCCACGACGATGATTCCCGAGTTCTTGTCCCGCCCGGCGAGTTCCCCACGTATAAACTCAGCAGCCAGTTTTTCCCCCTCGCTCCCAGCCAAACGAACACCCACGTCAACCGAAAGGCTCTTAAATATACCCTCGATACGAGTAACTGACTCACGTTTGTCTTTGCCCGTGATTCCCTCTTTTCTCAAAAGTTTGGAGAGCGCCTTTTACAGCCATAAAGTGATCTTCGCCGTGGATAACTCGGCAGCAGAAGGACGCCCCGTGAAGCTGGCTGAGGTCGAGCAGGTTACCCGGCTACAATAATCTCGATTCCCCGTTCCTCGAACTTTCTCTTCTCACTCTCTCTGATGTTTTCGGTGATCACCGTGTCAATCCGCTCGAGGTCGGCGAATTGAGCAAAGGAGTTTTTCTCGATCTTGCTGCTATCGCAAAGGAGGATGACTTTAACCGCAATCGAGATCATCTCCCTTTTCGTTTCTGCCTGATGTATGTCAGGGGTGGTAGCTCCCTTGTCGATGGAGAGACTGTTTACGCCCATGAAGGCCTTGTCCACGGTCAAACCCGATAGAACCGAGTCCCAGGCGCGGCCGGAGGTTATGGTGCAGTGAAACTTCCTCCTCAGAAGTCCGCCCATGAACATCACGTTGGCACTGGTAGATTCCTCGAGCAGGAGAGCGATGACTAAATCGTTGGTTACGACGGTGATATCCTTCCTTTTATCCGCCAGTCGAGCCAATTCCAAAGCCGTAGTACCCGTGTCGAGAATGATGGTGTCACCGTCCTCGATCAGATCGATTGCCCTTTCAGCGATCTTTCGTTTTGCTTCAAGGTTTTGTATCTGCTTCTGATGAGAATTCAGCTCCAAACCTGTTTTACTCTTCACCATCGCACCCCCATGGGTGCGGATGAGCAGTTTTGCGTTCTCCAAATCTTTGAGATCGTTGCGGATTGTTGCGCTGGATACTTTGAATTGATCGCATAATTGCGCGACCGTCGCCTTCTTATGTTCCTCGATAAACTCGAGGATTTTCATCTTGCGCTCTTCTACGAATAAGGTGTTCTCAGCCATGTTCCTATTCTCTCAACCCCCCCGTCGTACGAAAAGATCGAACTCAACTCCAAAGGGTTTCATAATACTATTTGGTTTGTTCTCGGTCATTTGCCTGGCTCCTGATTGCATGGCTGTTTATCCTCCAGAAAGAATGGGGAACAGAGCAATTTCGTCTCCATCCACCAGCGGTGTTTCTATTCTCTCTGGTAACTGCATCCATCCTTTCCCATTCAAAGTGGCCATAATCCTTCTGTCCCGAAGGGAAAGCGAGTGCCTGTTCCGGATCCAGCTGTCTACATCCGCGAGTGTCGCTCCGCGGGGAAATTGAACTTCCTCTCGCCTCCTGTTGGTTTTATCCCTGATGGCTGAGAGGTACTTGATCCGAACATTGATGAATTCTGGTCTGTCGATAGTCGTCTCCCTGGGGTGATTATCCCCACATGCCCCATTCATTGCCTTCGCAGGCACTACCTCAGAGAGGCAAAACCTACTCGACCAGGCCTTCCAAACCAAGCCTCTCAATAGTATCATCTTGAACAACACCGTCTTGGCTCCAACCTCGAGCCTGATAGTACTCATCCAACATTATACTATACATATCCTGGGTGAGTATTCGGCCTTTGGTGGGACCACTTGGAATTGCTTCGTTCGTGGTTCGCTCCGGCAGCAGATCATCCCTCCGGCGGATTCCTTCTCGGTTCAGAATCAGGCGCTCGAGTGTGTACACCCTGGCTCCAATATCCATCAACTCGGGCATGAAATCATACCCCGTCGCGGCCTTCATCACCTCGCCCTTTGGATTGTCGGAGAATCCCAAGGATCCCCGTACCACCGTGCACAAGCCCAGGCTGTCTACATAGGCTCGGTTGTCCTGGATGGTCTTTACCAGCTCGCCCTTACCCTCCAAGGCATAGCGGTCGTACTGTCCGCTCTGAAGCTCTGCGCGGATCGTCCATCCCCCCACGTTGTGACAGGCGCCGCGGTTAGAAGTTCCATAGGTGAGTCCGTTGCCGTGGAATCCCCTGGGCTCATAGGCAGCGAAGGGCATTCCCTTAACCTCGAGAATATAGGGACTCCACTCGGGCTTCTGCCTGCGTACCTGATGCATTCCTTCGGCCAGAAGGTCTCCGATCGCCTTACGATTACCGATGAGCTCTATGATAGCGAGAAGTGCTTCGGCGTTTCCAAATCGTGCATCGATTCCATCGGTGTCCGCCCTGCTGATCAATCCCCGTTCGAACAACTCCATCGTCAGAGCCACCGCATTTCCTGTTGACATGGTATCCAACCCGATTTCGTCACAGAGTTGATTTGCCTTAACAATCGCCCCGAAATCTGCAATGCCGCAGTTTGGTCCTAGGAGTCCGATGGTTTCAAACTCCGTCCTGGCCCTTGCTCCCTTATACGGCCCGTTTTTCACCACGCATACCTTTCCACAGGCAACCGGACAACGGTAGCAGGCGTAATTTTTTTTCCAGTACTGTGACCGCATCATGTGGGCATCGATTCTGTCGGTTTCTTCGAAGAAGGCGGTTTGGAAGTTCCGGGTCGGCATGCATCCAAGCTCGTTGATCACTTCGATATATTGGGGTGTTCCATACTTCGTGTGGTTGGCTCGGGAAGTTTTCAGCTGTTGTATGGCAGCCCTTCTGATTTCATTGATTTTAACCTGGTCGGCTACGGGGATCTCCCCTGTGCCTCTGACAGCGATTCCCTTCAGCTTCTTTGATCCCAGAACGGCTCCAGCCCCGCCTCTGCCGAATGCTCGGGTGTCGACATTTATGTAAGAAATGCGAACCAGCTTCTCAGCAGCCGGGCCGATCGAAAGAACGCCGCCACGGTGCCCTCCCAACGCATTTTGAAGTTCCTGACGGGTTTGTTCGGTAGAGTATCCCCTCCATCCACTTGCATTCTCAAAGACAATCTTGTCGTCCTGGATAAGGAGATAGGTCCAGTCCTTGGCTTGTCCTTCTATGATCATACCGTCGAAGCCGGCAGCTTTCAGCTGAGGTCCAAAATCTCCGCCGCTGTTTGAACACAGATACATTCGCGTTTCAGGTGATTTGGTGGCCAGCTGAAACTTGGTCGTGGAAGGCAAGGGTAGCCCGGTGAGAGGACCGGTGAAGAAGAACAATTTGTTGGTGTTGTCGAAGGGTTCTGAATCCGGTTGGATTTCATCGTAGTAATATTTAGCGGCGAGCCCTCGTCCCCCGAGCAGTGTTTTTATGTACTTCTCGCGAATCGTTTCTATCGTCGACCGTCGAGAAGTAAGATCGATACGCAACAATCTTCCGCGGTACGCTCCATCAAACATGAATTGCTAC
>JAGLQP010000110.1 GCA_023136785.1 Spirochaetales bacterium | reverse complement strand
CACCGGTCACCAGAGGTTCAAGGGCGAGAAGCAGCTGTTCCCGTATACCGGCAATGCTGCCCGATCTGGTGTATCCGGCAGCCAGGGTATGGCCGCCACCACCCATGGATCGAGCCAGATTCCCCACATCGCAGGTGCTGCTGGATCGCAGACCCACCGAACAGCGACCTTGCTCCTCCTCCTGAATGAAGGCAACGACCTCAACACATCCCACGGCCTGCAGGATGCGGTAGACCTCGTCGGAGCCGCGGGCAGCGGTTGAGCCCGCTGAATGCAGTTCTTCAAGGGTCTGGTAGGTAATCAATACCTTTCCTTTGAACGCGCTTTCTGCCCGCTCGAGAGACAGGGTCAGAAGCCTGATCTTTTCCAGTCCCCATCCGGAGTGGATCATCCGGTAGGTTTCGCGGGGAGAAGCCCCGATATCCACCAGCCGGGCCACCGCCTCAAATACAAATCCGTTCTTTCCGACCAGGTGACGGAAGAACCCTGTGTCCCGGGCAAGACCAAAGAGCATCAACTCCGCCTCCTCGAGAGTCGGGGTCTCCGGATACTCTTCGATCAGGCGCTGAATAAGATAGCTAACCGACGGGGCCCGGGGGATCACCCAGCGCACGTCTCCGAAGATTTCCCCGGAGGCATGATGATCGATAACCATAACCGGAAGGCCTTGAATGGCTCGGCCCATTCCGCCGATCCGGTCCGGTGTCGAGCAGTCCAGGATGACGGCGGCGGGATCCCCTGCCAGGTCCTTTTTTGTAATCCGGTCGCGAAAGCGATCCTGAAAAGAGATGATTTCGGGACGATCAAAGGGGCCCTCTGAAAAAACAAGAACCTGATTTCCCCTTCGTTTCAAGAAGCTTCCCAACACCAACTGAGACGCAACACAATCTCCATCCGGCTCCACATGACCGAAAATTAGGAATTTATTGTAGCGTTTCAGAAAATCATAAACGGCATCGGGGGGACGATAAGGGACATCCACATCTACCTCTCAAAAGTAAAGAAGCTCGAACTGGGGTTTCTTCCCGGAGACCGCGGGTCTGCCGCTCGAGATGTAGACGTTGATCTCGGAGCGTAATCCGAATTCGTCGAGATACAATCCCGGCTCTATGGAGAAACAGGATCCTTCCAGGAGCAGGCGCGGGTCCGGAAACTCGACGCTGTCCAGGTTAACTCCGAATCCGTGAACCTCCTCTCCGATGGAGTGGCCGGTACGGTGCCTCAAATACTCTCCATATCCCGACTGTTCGACGAAGGCACGAACCTGGCGGTCCACCTGCTCCCCGGACACACTCTGCCCGTTCGATAGCGTTTCCTCGATGAAACGCAGGGCCAACTCACGAGCTTCCACGACCGTGCGGAAGGCCGCCTCCGCCCTGGGGGGAGTATGGGTTCCGAGAACACCGACCCAGGATATATCCGCATAGACAGCGCCGGGTTCTTTCTCCTTGGCCCACAGATCGAGCTGCAGGATCGAATCAGACTTCAGGACCGCTCCTCGCTCAGAATTTTCCGTTTCGGGGCTGTAGTGGGGATCCGCCGAGTGGGCTTCTACAGCCACGATCGGAGCAGAATCGGTTGTCAGGTCCAGCTCTTCGAACAGACCCAGGATCCAACCCTGCACGGTGGTCTCCCATACGGGCGTGTCCGACCGCATCTCCTTTCGAAGCCGCTTCCATACTTCCTCTACAATGTCGTAGAGATGGTCCGCCGCCCGGTGGTGGCTGTCGATTCCCTCCTGATCCAGAACACCGAGAATACGCTGGATCATCGAGAAGGCACCGGTCAGCGTAAACCCACAATCCTGGAGCAGCCGAGCCGTGCCGTGGTCAAGAAAAGATATTCCGGGCAGCTCACTGGAGAACTGGCAGGCAACCTGCTGTAAACCGCCGGCCATATCCTTCAGATGGGTTAGAAACTTCTGCCGGGAGGTGTATACCCGCTTCCGCCCCGCAAGATGATCGAGAATCTTCTCTTCGATCCCATGAACCAGCTTCTCCGCCGATCCATCCCGACGCAACAGGTAGATCCAGGGACGGGTATTCACCGCGGTCCGAGAAACATTGAGGATCCTGTCTGAAATGGGGTCTTTGTGATGAAGATTGTAAAAAAGCCATGCGCTGAGATTCTCTTCAAGCATGGCGTTTGAGGTTTGTTCTGTATGGAGCATCAGAGGCTAGAACTCTAGATCTAGCGTCTCAACCTCGAACTTGCTGTTGTCTCCCGCTTGTCTCTTTAGCCGTCCCCAGGACAGATGCTGGATGTTGTAATGGGCGTATAGCTTGATATGATCGAACTTACCGTCTGTATAAAATATGGAGAAGTAGGGAAAGGCCGGGGTGTTTCCCAGAATGAGCCCCGCTTTGCCGCCGGCCTTGAACCAGGAGTGGGGCACGTAGAACTCACCCACATCCATCGAGCTTTTCAGGTACAAGACCTTGTAACCCAGGGAATGATTCAGGATCTTCATGATGGAAACCGTTTTTACATAGATCTTGGGATCCTGTTCCTGGGCCGTAACGGCGAGCCCTCCCAGCAGGAGAAATATCAGTACAACGAGCACAGTTGTCCGTTTCATAGTACCTCTAATCATAGTATAAACCCCTTCATTTTCAAGTCATTTTTTTCAGATCGTGGCCAGCATTGCCGCTTTGATCGTGTGTTTTCTGTTTTCCGCCTCGTCCCAAACCTTCGATGCGGGACTCTCGATGACCTCGAAGGTGACTTCATTCCCCTTCACTGCGGGCAGACAATGCATAAAGATCGTGTCGCTCTTTCCCGTCGCGGCCATCATCTTCTCATCCACCCGGTAGGGGCGCAGAAGCTCGAGGCGCTCTTTGGATTTCTCTTCCTCCCCCATGGAAACCCAGACATCCGTATACAACACGTCCGCATTCTTGAGTCCCTTGGCCACATCCGAGGTGAGCTCGATCTTCGAGCCGCTCTGCTTTGCATATTCCTGGCAGAGTTTCACCGTTTCCGGATCCGGCTGTAGTGTTTCCGGTGCCACCACCGTGTAGTCCGTGCCCAGTTTGCTACACCCGATGAGCAGAGATCGAGCCACGTTGTTGCGCCCGTCTCCCGCGTATACCAGCTTGATACCCTTCAATCGCCCGAAGACCTCCTGAACCGTCATCAGATCGGCCAGGATCTGGGTCGGGTGGTACAGATCGGTGAGCCCGTTGTATACAGGCACACCTGAGTATTCTGCCAGGGCTTCCACCATTTCCTGCTTGAAACCCCGGAACTGGATGGCGTCGAACATGCGGCCCAGCACTCTCGCCGTATCTTCGATCGATTCCTTCACCCCCAACTGAATATCCGCAGAAGAGAGGAACACCGGATGACCGCCCTCTTCTCCGAAGGCGGTCTCGAAAGCACAACGGGTACGGGTCGACCGCTTCTCAAACAACAGGGCCAGAGTTTTCCCGAGGAAACGTTGGCTGATGTTCCCGGCCCGGCGCTCCCGCTTGACCTGGTGAGACAACTCCAACAGGAAAGTGATCTCCTCCGGAGAGTAGTCTTTTAAGGTCAGAAGAGATCGACCTTTCAAATTGAACGCCATTGTTGCTCCTTTGTTCTAATAATCGGGCTGATTTTCCGTAAACTCAAAGGTTCAAGTGTTTTTTGACCAGGTCCGTAAGGTCGGGTTTTCCGATCTCCTGCAGCTCATAACCCACCTTGAGCATGGGCTTGTTGATCGAGATGATCCGGGTCAAATCTACCGGGGTAGCGATAATGACCAGATCACAGGACACGTTGTTGATCGTTGCTTCCAGATCCTTGATCTGCTGTTCTCCGTAACCGACGGCGGGAAGAACACTTCCAATATTCGGATAGGTTTCATAGGTCTCTCGAATCTTGCCGCTGGTAAAGCCCCTCGGGTCGATGATCTCCAACGCACCATACTTTCTGGCCGCGATCACTCCGGCCCCGAACTTCATCCCCCCATGGGTCAAGGTGGGACCGTCTTCCACCACGAGCACCCGCTTACCCCAGATCTCTTCTCTTCCCTCGAGGAATATGGGTGAAGCCGCTTCCACCACCGCAGCCCGGGGATTCAACCGGTATACATTGTCCCGCAGAGCACTTACCGCTTCGGCTTCCGCCGTATCCACCTTATTGATGACTACGACGTCCGCCATGATCAGATTGATTCTGCCGGGAAAGTAGGACAGCTCATGTCCCTGCCGATGGGGGTCGGCCACCGTGATGTGGAGATTCGGTTTGTAGAAGGAAATATCGTTGTTTCCGCCGTCCCAGAGAATCACATCCGCCTCGTTCTGGGCCTGCTCGAGGATCTGTCCGTAGTCCACTCCGGCGTAGACCGTGAAGCCGAGCCGTATATGCGGCTCATACTCCTCCATCTCCTCTATCGTGCACTGCTGTCGCGCCATGTCTTCCAGGGTTTCGAAGCGCTGCACCCTTTGAGCCGCCAAATCGCCGTAAGGCATGGGGTGGCGCACAACCACCGTCTTTTTCCCCAGATCTCTCAGGATCTGGGCGATCTTCCTGGCCGTTTGACTCTTGCCGGAGCCGGTGCGCACCGCACAGACGGCGATCACCGGTACCCGGGCCTGGAGCATGCTCTCCCGGGAGCCCAGCAACCGGAAGTCCGCCCCCAAGGCGATGACCTGGGAGGCCTTCTCCATCACATACTGGTGGGACACGTCCGAGTAGGAAAATACGACCTCGTCTATGTGCTCTTTTTCAAACAGCGCCGGCAGGTCTTTTTCAGGAAGTATGGGAATGCCTTCGGGGTACAGCGGACCGGCCAGCTCGGGAGGATAACAGCGGCCTTCGATGTTGGGAATCTGGGTTGCGGTAAAGGCTATCACCTCGATGTCTTTACTCTCGCGAAACAGGACGTTGAAGTTGTGAAAATCCCGGCCCGCCGCTCCCATGATGACAATGTGCCTGATCATAGCACCTGAAAAGCTACACCAAAGGCTGTGGTGTGGCAAGGCAACAGAGAGTGCCCCGAGAGTGCCCTGTAGCAGTAGGCCCCTAGTCGCACGCGCCTAGTAGCGCAGATGCTTCACAGCCTCGTCACTTTCGCAGAGCCTCTCCATGGTAGCGATGCCGATGTCCAGATGCAAATCCGCAAATTTCCGGGACACGGCACGATCGCTCCGGGTCGTCTTGACGCCTTCCGGAGCCATGGGCCTGTCCGACACCAACAGAAGAGCGCCTCGGGGAATTTCATTGAAGTGCCCGACCAGGAACAACGTGGCCGTCTCCATGTCGATCCCTATGGCCCGGATGCGGCGCAGGTACTCCTTGAACTTCTCATCCCACTCCCAGACCCTGCGATTGGTCGTGTACACGACTCCGGTCCAGTATTCCTCATTCCGTCGCTTCAGCTCATGCCCGATGTAGTCGTGCAGTCGAAACGAGGGCAGCGCCGGCACTTCGATGGGATAGTAGTCCAATCCCGTGCCTTCTCCTCGAATCGCCGCAATCGGCAGCACGAAGTGCCCAAGCCCAACCTGCTGCTTGAGCCCTCCGCATTTGCCGAGGAAAAGAACCGCCTGGGGACCGGCTGCGCTGAGCAGATCCATGATCGTCGCCGCATTGGGAGATCCGATGCCGAAGTTGATCATGGTGATTCCCCGGGCGTTGGTTGCAGCCTGCATCGGGCCGCCGGTCCCGTGAATCTTGATTCCAAAACGTCGCGCGAACCGTTCCAGGTAGTCGAAAAAATTGGTCAACAGGATGAAGGCTCCGAACTTCTCCACATTCATGCCGGTATAGCGGGGAAGCCAATCTTCGACAATACCCGTCCGTGTCTTTTGTTCCATACGACAAATATACTCGATTGTACCAAAAATCTTAACCGCGCCATTTCCCAACATCCACAGATCAGGCTATAACTGATTTGAGGAAATATGATTCGGAGCGCTTCGATCTTATCGTACGGGTTATCCTCGATCGTGCTGCGTCGGCGGATCCCACTGCTGGCCAGTTTCAAAGTAACCTATCGCTGCAACCTCCGCTGTACCGGGTGCCCCTATCACCGGCGGGCCCGTGAGCCCGGCGCCCACATGAGCTGGGAGCGGGCCCTGGAAGCACTGAATGAACTGAAGAGGCTCGGCTGCCGTTTTGTGATCTTCGAAGGCGGCGAGCCGCTGCTGTGGAGTGACGGCAACCATGATTTTTCGGATCTGGCGGAGAAAGCCCGATCCCTGTTCCTGAAGGTCGGGGTGACCACCAATGGCACCGTATCGTTGGACGCACCCACCGATCTGCTGTGGGTAAGTTTGGATGGAGCCCGGGACCAACACAACCGAAGACGCGACGGATCTTTCGACCGGGCGCTTTACCATATCCGGGTTTCAGAACACAATCGCATCTACATCCATTACACCGTAAACCGGGAAAACATCGACGACATTCCTGTGCTGGCACGGATTTTGCGGACCGAACAGAACATCCGGGGAATCACCTTCCAGTTCGTCTACCCCTACAACCAGGGCGAGCTCGATCTGTCACTGAGCCTGACGGAGCGGCAACGGGCCGTCCAGAGGATCCTGAAGCTCAAGCGATCCGCCGGAGTGCCGGTTTTGAACTCCTCGGCCAGTCTGAAA
>JAGLQP010000011.1 GCA_023136785.1 Spirochaetales bacterium | reverse complement strand
GCAAGGTCAACACCATCGGGCTTGTTATTTCTCTTTATTTTGACTTCAGCAAGCCCATTCTGAAGATCACCAAATAAGAATACACAATTTCTTCGTTGCAGTCAACCATACGAACACAGTGCTGCACGAACGCCCTCGTTCGCAGTGCTTGTTCTCCCTGCTGGTCGCCTTAACCCCGCTGAACTTTCCCAGGATTATCTACTACGGTTGGGGGGTGAGAAAAAGCGAAGATGAAAGAATACAAGATGCCGCATCCCAACCATGAAAATCACCTCTGCTACATTGAGAATATCGGCTATATCCAGGAGTTTCCTGAGCCGAGGCAACGATGATACGGTCCGCCGGATCGCGGTGAAAAGGGCCAAAAGCGTGTATAGGGAAAAGGTGAGAAGCACCCCATCGAGACCGACGACGCGGACGGCATTTCCTATGCCCAAAAACACACCTGCACCGATCATCAGGCCCGGAGCCTGTCAAGGCTAAGGGGCGCCATGGCTGGAATCCCCAGGATCAGAGAAAACGCTCCATGAGCGAGGGGATGCTGGGTGGAGTGCCCTTGGCACTGTAGCGCTCGAGAGCGCTCTCCTGCAGATGCCGGAGCCGTGCATCCAGTGTAGGTTTTTGGATGCTGTAGAACACCCCCGTGTAGATGGGATCGCTACTGTATGCAAGCTGCAGCGCCGCCGCCTTGTTGTCGGGAACATGGCCTTCCGGCAGCGGCTCGATCCGCTCCCTCAGCGCCTTCTGCTTGAGCACTGGATAGGTTACACAGGGGGAGAGGATGTGAACGATGGAGAAACCGGGGTGCTGCATGGCTTTGGAAACCACCGCCGAAATTTCCTCGATCCGCAAACTGGTCGTACGGGCTACGAAAGAGACATCGTAGGCGAGAAGAATGGGAAGCACATCCAGGGAATCCTCGGGCGAGCCGTACGGAGAGCTCTTGGTAACGCAGCCCCACGGCGTGGTCGGGGAAGATTGGCCCTTGGTCAAACCGTAGGTATTGTTGTCGAGGATCAGATAGGTCAGATCCACATTTTTGCGGGCCGCATGAGGCAGATGTCCTCCGCCGATGCCCAGGCTGTCTCCGTCACCCCCTACAACGAGCACCGTTAGATCGGGGCGGGTCGTCTTCACTCCCGTAGCGATGGGTAGGGCTCGTCCGTGTGTCCCGTGCAGGGCATAGGTGTTGAGGTAGTGGGAAAAGCGCCCCGCACAACCGATCCCGGAGACAACGACCATCTGTTCCGCCGGAACCTTCAGGTTGCCGAGAGCTTTTTCAACCCCCCGGAGCACACCGTAGTTGCCGCAGCCGGAGCACCACACCGGACGGATCTGTTTTCTTCTATAGTTTGGCAATGCTGTACTCATCGATGATCCCTGCCACTTTCTCGATCCCCCGCAGGATCTCCTCCGGTGTTATGGGTATACCTTCACACTTGTGAAGCTCGATCGCCTTGACTCCGAAGTGCGCTTTGATGTGGTGAGCGAACTGCCCCGTGTAGTTTTCTTCTACTATAATGAGATGTTCCAGGCGAACGAGGAAGTTCGATATCTGCCGATGAGGCATCGGAGACAATGTGTGGGGGTGCATATGCCGCACATGGATGCCCCTCTCTTCAGCCAGATAGCGAGCCTCCCGAATCGCCCCGGCGGTCGAACCCCAGCCGAGAATCCCGATCTTGGCGTCAGCCCGTCCCCAGATCTCGATCGGATTGGTGTCGAAGGAACGGGCGATTACCTCCATCTTGCGAAAACGCTTCCTGCTCATTTGCAGGTGGTTCTCCGGTGTATAGTCGGGCTTTCCGGATTCCGTATGTTCCAGGCCGGTGGCCAGATACTGGCCGCCCGGGGTCCCCGGTCGGGCTATGGGCGAGACTCCATCCGCGGTTATCCGAAAACGACGGTAGTCTTCCAACTCCTTCGCCGTTGGTTCGGCTCTGTCGATCAAGTTGATAAACTCAGGCTGGGGAATCTTGACCTTGGTGCGGGCGACGTGGCTGTCCAGCTGGATGATATGGGACAGATCGGGCATACGCACCGTAGCTTTCCGCAGTCCGATCGATTGATCGGTGAGCATGATCACGGGGAGTTGGTACCGTTCGGACAGGTTGAAGGCCCGGATCGTCTGGTAGAAGCTGTCCTCCACCGATGTGGGAGCAAGAACAATCCGGGGGGACTCTCCGGAGACACCGTAGATGGCCAGGTTCAGATCCGACTGCTCGGTCTTTGTGGGCAGTCCCGTGCTGGGCCCGCCCCGCTGTACGTCCACCAGTACCAGAGGAACTTCGAGCATCGAGGCCAGGTTGAGTTGTTCTGTCATCAGCTGAAATCCAGGCCCCGATGTGGGCACGAGGGCTTTTTCTCCGACAAAGGAGGCGCCGAGGGCCGCCGATACAGCTGCGATCTCATCCTCCATCTGCAGGGCTCTGCCGTCCACCAGAGGAAACAGGCGGGTCAGGGTCTCGAAGATCGGCGTGGCCGGCGTAATGGGGTAGCTGGCGGTGAAGCGGCAGCCGGCTACCAAGGCGCCGAGGGCGATCGCCTCGTTTCCCGAAAGCATCATATACTGTGACCCCTTCGGCCTCAGATCGGCCATGAGCAGGATGCGCCGCCACGCCTGTTCGGCGGCGTAGGCGTATCCCAATCGGAGTGCTTCCATGTTTCTCTTGATGACCTCTGCACCCTTGGATGCAAAGCGGTCGCGAACGAGGTTTTCGAGGACCCTCTGTTCCATCTCGACCAGATGACCCAGGGCGCCGAGAGCAACGATGTTCTTTCCCAATACACTTCCCGTCGCCTCTTTGGACAGCTCTGTCAGAGGCAAGGCAAGAAGCGTGGCTTCCAGATCGGGGGGCAGCTGCACGGCTTGGGGATCGTAGACCAGGGTGCCGCCTTTTTTCAGTTCCTTGATCGTACGGTCGAAGGCTTGCTGGTTGAACACCACCAGGCAGTCCAGTTTGCTTCCCATGGAATAGATCGTCCAGTCCCGAACACGGATCTGCACCATGGCAAATCCTCCCCGGATCTCCGCCGGGTAGGTTAGAAAGGTGAAGACGTGGTACTCGGTGCGGGCGGCGGCTCGGGCGAACAGCTCTCCGCAACTGATCACCCCCTCGCCTCCCTCTCCGGCGATCCGGAGGATGAAGTCAACCTCTGAATGAAAAGACTTCTTTCCACTCGTCATGATTGCCGCCTGGTCATTCCCCTTCCCCCACCCCTCCGATCGAAACGATCCGATTGTAGCCCTGTTGATCCACTTCGAGAAGACCCAGATTGTAAATTCTCTCCGTCAAGGTGCGCCACCCCAGGTGGGCGCGAAACACCTCTGCGAAGATGGGCAATGCCTGCTCCAGCTGCCCCGTGTTGGCCAGAGACACCCCGCACCAGAACCTGATCTCCTGACTGTCCGGGTACAGTTTTAGAGCATCTCCATACTCCCGCAGGGCTTGCTCCTTGTCGTCCGCCTCCAGTGCTTCGTCGCCCCGATTCATGTGCTCGTAGGCCCGAAACACCCCGAGCAGCCGTTTCAGCTCCTGAACGGGCTCCTCATGATCTTCGATCCTCAGGTCGACCACCCTGTCTTTCCAGATCTCGCCGGAGCTCTCCCCCCGTACGATCAGGAGGGCCGCCGATTGTTTGCCCCGCAAGTCCCCTCCGCAAGCCTGAGCCGCCGCCAAGGCTTCGATCATCCGCTCCGCCAGGGGGCCGGCGGTCTGCTCAAAAGCCCGTGCCATGGCCGGCCAGACCTCGGCATTTTCCATCAGATTGGCCTGAACCGAATAGCCCTCGCCGATCCGATGCCCCGCCTCGGGGACACAGCGCCGGCCGGTGAAGGCGAAAGCTCGTCCATGGCGGTCGATCACCGCCAGTTGGCGCATCTCTCTGCCCGCATCGGAAGCGACCAGTCGGTCCACAACCTGTTCCGGACTTAAGCCCTGCTTCAACAATTCCACCCCTTGGGGACCGAAGGAAGGATTCACGAAGGATTGAGTGGCCACCGCCCCGACACCCGCCTCGGCCCAGGGAACAGTGGAACCCACGGAGAACCAGTGGGACTGGACCGCGGCTCCGATTTCTCCCCGGTTTTTATCCACAGCGACGATGGAATAGGTATGGGCAGGACGTATTGTTCGTATTCGTTCCACGTACACTTTAGCCAATTCTAGCAGATCGACAGACTCCGAACAAGCTCATGTGCAAGTCCTTCGCAAGGATGAGAAATTCTTTGCTTCTCCGAGAAAAAAACACTACATTTTGAACACGGATTTTTCCGGGCTAACCACGGAAATATGACAAAACGAGAGTTTCAGGTCAAAAACGAATACCAATACAATCGAAAAGGACCGCTGCGGTGGGTTCTCTCCCACCTGATGCGATACCCCCTTCTTCCCCTTGTTCTGATTGCGGGTGCGGTTGTCAACAACTTCGCCTACAGCTATATCCAGGTATTTGTCGGCAGGGCTTTCGATGTCATCCTGGTGTCGGGTTTCCAGCTCTCCGCCCTGGTCATTCCCATAATCGCCATTTTGGCATCCGCCGCCGGTCAGGGAGTGACGGGAGTCCTGCGGAACTTCTCCGCTGAGGTCCTGGCCCAGAAAGTCGAGAAAGATTCCCGGGAAGAGTTGTACGCTAGTCTGTTGGGCAAAAGCCAAACCTTCCACGGTCGCCAGCGCATCGGCGATATCATGGCCCGGGCTACGAACGACGTTCACATGCTGAACATGATGTTCAGCCCGGGGGTGATGCTGATCATCGACTCCGCACTGGCCCTGGTGGTTCCGGTGGTCATGATCGGATTGATCGATCCCGCCCTGCTCCTCGTACCTCTGATCTTTACAGTGCTGTTGGCGATCACCGTTGCCGACTACAACCGGCGTCTCAAGCCGGTAAGCATCGCCCAGAGGGAACAGTTCGGCGTGATGAATGCAGGAATGACCGAGGCTGTGGCCGGTATCGAAGTGGTCAAAGCGAACGTACGGGAACGGTACGAGTGGGACAAGTTTACAGGCAACGCCCGGCAGTTCCGGGACTATTTCGTACGGCAGGGCATCATCCAGGCCCGCTACCTACCCATGTTGATGTTCAGCCTCTGCTGGGGCGCGGGGCTATTTCACGCCCTGCTTCTCTGGCGAAGCGGAGCAGTGACCCTGGGCAACGTTGTCGCCTTCATCGGACTGTTTGGAACCCTTCGGTTTACGACCTTTATCTCGATCTTCTCCTTCAACCTCGTGCAGCTGGGAATGGCCAGCGCCGAGCGAATCATCAACATGATCAACACGGAGACCGAGTTGGATGAAAATCGGGGAGGGGTGGATCAGGAAATCCGGGGCGAGGTGGTATTCGACAGGGTGAGTTTCCGCTACAACGGCTCTCCGGTGCTCGAGGATATCAGTATTCGGACCCGCCCTGGGCAGACCATAGCCATCGTGGGACAGACGGGAAGCGGAAAAACCACCCTGACCCGGCTGATCAACCGCATCTTCGATACCACCTCCGGGGGAGTGTTTATCGACGGTGTCAATGTGCGTGAGTGGAGCCTGGAGTCTCTACGCTCCCAGATATCCACAATCGAGCAGGATGTGTTCCTCTTCTCCCGCAGCTTGAGGGAGAATATCTCCTTCGGGCAGGCCGAAGCCAGCCGGGAGGAGATCGAACGGGCCGCTCGAGAAGCCCAGGCCGACGGCTTTATCAATTCCTTTCCTGAAGGTTACGAAACTGTGATCGGGGAACGCGGGGTGACCCTCTCCGGCGGCCAACGCCAGAGAATCGCCATTGCCCGGGCCTTTCTGACCAATCCCAAGATCCTGATCCTGGATGATTCCACCAGCGCCATCGACAGCGCCACCGAGGATCAAATCCAACAGGCCATGCGCCGCATCTCCAGCGAACGCACGACCTTCATCATCACCCACCGACTGAGCCAAATCCGGTGGGCGGACCGTATCCTGGTCCTGGATAACGGCAAACTGATCGACCAGGGAAACCACGAGGAATTGATGGAGCGCAGTGCCGAATACCGGCGGATCTTCTCCCGCTACGAGAAAAGAGAGAACCATGCCCTTTCTTCTTGACGGACTGGACACGGAAGACTACGACCGCAACTACAAGGACTCCGAGCTGCTTCGCCGCATCACCGGGTATTTTCGTCCTGCCCGCCGGAAGATGCTGCTGGCCTCCGCAATGCTGACCCTGAACGCCGCCGCCGGAACCGCCGGTCCCATTCTGATTGCCCGCGCTTTGGACCTTGTGGTCGAAAACCCATCGACTCAAGGGTTGCTCCTCCTCTCATTCGGCGTACTGCTTCTAGGTGTATTCGCCTGGAGCTTTAACTATATCCGCCAGGTCGTATCGGCAAAGGTTGTAGGAAATGTGGTTCTGAAGCTGCGGGGGGATGTGTTTGACTCGGTTGTGGCCAACGACTTGTCCTTTTTCGACGAACATCCCTCAGGCAAAATCGTCAGCCGGGTCACCTCGGATACCCAAGACTTCTCCAATGTGGTTTCCCTTGTGCTGGACGTAGCCAGTCAACTGCTTCTTGTGCTGTTGTTGGCCGTCTGGCTGCTGTTCATCAACGTACGCCTGACTCTGCTTATCTTTGCCATGAGTCCGGTCGCCTTTGGTATTGCCCTGGCTTTTCGCCGCATCGCTCGAAAGGTAACCCGCAACGCCAAGCGGGTTACCGCGGTGATCAACGCCGAGATCCAGGAGTCGATCAGCGGGATCGTCGTGGCAAAAAGCTTCCGACAAGAACAGTCGATCTACGATCGTTTCCTGGAAAACAACAAGAAAGCCTACCGGGTGGGCCTGGCTCGTGGGCTGGTCATGAACAGTATCTTCCCGATCCTCGGGACCACCTCCGGCATGGCCATAGCCCTGTTGGTGTACGCGGGCGGGACGGCGATACGCTCCGGGGATTTTAGCCCCGGTGACTGGTATCTGTTCATGCAGGCGGTGGCCTTCTTCTGGTGGCCTCTGATCAGCATCGCCAGCTTCTGGAGCCAGTTTCAGGACGGCCTGGCCGCGGCGGAGCGGGTCTTCGCTCTGATCGACGCCAAACCCAAAGTTGTACAGACTGCCCAGGAGTCGATCGAACGATTAGAAGGAAAGATCGAGTTCAAGAGCCTCTCCTTTTCCTACACCGGCCGTGAGCAGGTGCTGTCGGATTTTTCTCTCACCATCCCTTCGGGAGAAAATCTCGCAGTAGTTGGACATACCGGAGCGGGAAAAAGTTCCCTGGTTCGATTGATCGGAAGATACTACGAGTTTCAAAGTGGGGAGCTTCTCATCGACGGCACCGACATTCGCAGGCTCGATCTCGATACCTACCGCCGTCAGCTCGGCTTCGTGCCGCAGGATCCCTTTCTGTTCTCCGGTACGGTCAAAGAAAACATACGCTACGGGCTTCCCGAGGCTACCGACGATCAGGTCTGTGCGGCGGCGATGCGTATCTCTAATGGAAGCTGGCTCGAAGTTCTGGCCGGCGGTTTGGACACAGAGGTGGGCGCGCGGGGCGCCAATCTTTCCATGGGACAGCGTCAACTGGTGGCCCTGGCCCGGGTGTTGTTGAAGGATCCGTCCATACTCATTCTCGACGAGGCCACGGCAAGCGTCGATCCCTTCACCGAGGCCCAGATCCAGGAAGGGCTGGAGGCGGTCATGAGAAACCGAACCTCGATCGTCATAGCCCACCGACTGTCTACGGTTCGTCACGCCGACAGGATCATCGTGGTGCAGCAGGGCCGAATCATCGAGACCGGGACGCACGAGGAACTCCTGTCCCGGGGCGGCCACTACGCCGAGCTGTACAACACCTACTTCCGCCACCAGAGCCTGGAATACGTGGAGAGCTTCGCCCGCTGATCCGGCTGCAGACGATGTGGCCGCAGATGAGGCGGCCCCGACCTGACAGAAGACGATTTTCTCTATCGCGGAGCAGGTCATTCAGATCGAATACGAACCGGTTCGCATCGATATTCTCACCTCGATCGCCGGATGCTCTTTCAGCGACACCTGGGAAAGCAGGATCACCGTCCGCTACGGTTCTGTCGATGCGTTTTTCATTGGCAAACAGGCGCAAGCAGGATCTGGCGGACTTGGAGCTCCTGGAAGATTCTGATTGATTCGACAACCCTAATCCCGGCTGTCTAAAACAGGGTTCCAGAGATGTTTGGATAGATCGATTCGGCCCTTCTCATCCACACCGATCCCTTCACCCTCGAGCAGCAGCTTCTGCTCCTCGAATCCTCCGCCGATCGGCAAAGAGATCGTTCCCCGGCTGTTGATGACCCGATGCCAGGGCAGGTTGTCTTTTCTGGAGGAGGAGTGCAGCAGCCAGGCTACCTGCCGGGAGGCTCGGTGATTACCGGCACAGGCGGCGATCTGCCCGTAGGTTGCGACCTTGCCGCAGGGAATGGCGCTGATCGCCTGTTTCGCTCGATCGCTGAAAGACGATTCTCTCATCCTCCGATTATAGCGCATCCGGTCAGAATGCTCAGGCAATCCTGCGACAAAGGTCGGCTTGCCTCCGGGCAGCGGTATCGATATCATGGGTCGGAAACAGCGGAAATGACAGCAGTAGACAACAGGAGAATACGATGCAACTGAGCGAGCTGATCAACGACGGCTACATGGAAAAAAAAGACTTGAACTGCGCCGAGGCTATTCTCTTCGGAGCCAACGAGGTGTATCGCCTCGATATGGATGCCCGTGCTCTCAAGCTGGCAGCGGGTTTCGGCGGCGGGATGGGAATAGAGGCAACCTGCGGCGCCCTTACCGGAGCGGTGATGGTGCTGGGCAGGATCTTCGCCAAGGACAAGGGACACGACACCCCCCGCTTAGAAGAGCTGTGCGCGGAGTTCCTCGAGGAATATCGAAGTCAGATGGGGGATATCGACTGCACACCCCTCAAGGAGCGCTACCGGAGTGAGGAGCTAAAATGCCGCAGGGTGGTACTGAAATCTGCGGAGATTCTCGAAAGTATGATCGAGAAGGAACTAAACGGCTAAGGCTGCCGTTTCCCAACCTATCTGAAACGCCTTCCGGTTGATCTCCACAACCTTCTCTCCCTTGCGGGAGAACAACTCATCGATGGCGGCAAGCAAACTCTTCTCCTGCACAGGCAGGTGCGCCGAAGCCGCGCCTACCATGACCATGTTGGTCGAGCGGGCAGAACCGGCCTGCTGTGCCAGGGCGGCGGCTTCGATCAACTGAGCCGAGGGAAGGCCGCGAATTGTCGCGTAGATACCCTCCACCTCCGGATAGGTGGGGATGTTCTTCACCGGATCGGTGGAGGTAACCAGCACGCCGTCGGCTTTGAGATAGGCCAGATAGCGCAGGGATTCGATCGGTTCCATGCTTAGAATCATGTCCGCACTGGCCTTGCCGATCAGGTCGCTGACAATAGTCTGATCGGAGAGGCGGAGATGGGCCTGAACCGCGCCTCCCCGCTGGGCCATGCCGTGGACCTCGGACTGGCGCACCGTAAGACCGTCCTTCATCGCCCCCAAGGTGATGATCGCCGCCAAGGACAACACGCCCTGGCCGCCCACTCCAGCCAGGATCACGTCGTACTTCATTCCCCGGCCTCCTTCTTCTTTTTCTCCTTCGGGGTCTGAATGCAGTCCCGCAGGGCAATGATCACCGAAACCCCTTCGTACTCCATCTCCCGCCGGATGATCTCGGCGTTTTCCGCCGTGTGCTTCTTCAGCGGGATGATCAGTTTGATGTGATCGGGATCCACTCCGATGCCATGCACCAACTTCTCCAAACGGGAGGAGGTCAGGATCGTCTGCTGGCCGCCGGTCATTGCCGTGATGCTGTTGTCCAGGATGAGCAGGGTCATGTTGGACCCGGAGGCTACCGCATCGACCAGGGGGGTGATCCCGGAATGCAGGAAGGTGCCGTCCCCGATGGTGGCCACAACGGGGTGGAAACCCGCCTGAGAGGCTCCCTTAGCCATACCCACGGAAGCTCCCATGCAGAGGCAGGTCTCGATGGCTTGATAGGGAGGGAGATATCCGAGGGTGTAGCAGCCGATGTCCGCGGTGACGACCTTCTGATCGAATCCGGCCACCGCCTGGTTCAAGGCATCGTAACTGTCCCGGTGAGGACAGCCTGCGCACAGCTGGGGCGGCCGGCCGGGAATCTCCAGGCCGGTTGCCTCGATCCCCTGTTTGGGCTTAAGCCCCATAGCCTCTCGTACGTTGTCCGGCGTCAACTCTCCGGTACTAGGCAGGGTTCCGTCCTCCTTACCCGAGATCTTCACCGCCGGCACAAGGATTCCCAGCAGAGCCCTCTCGATGAAGGAAAACCCCTCCTCAATGACCACGATCCTCTTCACCCGCTCGGCCAGCCGACGCACCTTTTCTCCAGGAATGGGATACACGCTGATGTGCAGGTGGGAGGGTTTCACCGCCATCTCGTCCCGATTCTCCATGTAGTAGTTCCAACCGAGACCGGCGGTGATGACTCCGAATTCGAAAAACTCTTCATTCAACTCCAAGGTGTTGTAGGGGGAGTTCTCCGCATAGGCGAGGAACTGCCCCTGATTCTCGAGGAGCTCGGCCCAGAGCTTGCGGGCCGTAGACGGAAGCAGCAACCAGCCGGCCTTTTCGGTAGACTTGTTCAGCGGGTTTTGAGGCCGGCGTTCTCCGGTTTGGACCACGGCCCGGGAATGGGCGATCCGGGTAGTCAGGCGCACCATGACCGGGATGTGAAAACGCTCGGAAAGATCGAAGGCCTCCCGGGTCATCTCGTACACTTCTCCCTGGGTCCTCGGCTCCAAACAGATAATCCGGGCGAAGTCGGCATAGAAGCGGCTGTCCTGCTCGTTCTGGGAGGAGTGCATCCCGGGATCGTCGGCTACGGCCAGGACCAGCCCGCCGTGGATGGCCAACAGTGCCGAGTTGATAAAGGGATCGGCGGCAACGTTCAAGCCGACGTGCTTCATGCTGACCAGGGCTCGCCTTCCCACCAGGGACACGCCCACCGCCGCCTCGTAGGCCGTTTTTTCGTTGGAACACCACTCGGCGACAAAGTCACCGTATTTCGGAGCGACCGCTTGCAGGTACTCCATGATCTCCGAAGAGGGGGTACCCGGGTAGGCATATGCCGCCGAGATTCCGGAATCGATCGCCCCCATGGCCAGGGCTTCGTCTCCCAAGAGGACCGCTTCAGGCATCAAGAACTCCTTTGCTGAACAGGATTGACAACCCTCGCATCATACACACTCTGCTGATGGGAATCAATACAGCGGGCACAACTAAACACTAATTATATTTGCTTAATATTCTTGATGAGAAAATAATCTTTGCTATAATAGCTAAAAAGGCAGCATTTATACGGAGATGCGTAAAATGAAACAGATCGACGAGACCAATCGAAAGATCCTGAACATCCTTCAGGCCCACGGCTCGATCACCAACGCAGAGCTGGCCGGCATGATCGGCCTGGCCCCGGCCACGGTCTTCGAACGGGTGAAAAAGCTGGAGAAGAATGGGATCATCACGAACTACGTCGCTCTGGTGGACCCGCAGACGGTCGGCAAGGCCATCATTGCCTTCGTCTTCGTCACGATGAACGACTATACCCAAGAGACCATACAGCACCTTTCCGATGAGATCAGCAGGATGCCGGAGGTGCTGGAGTGCTATCGACTGTCCGGGGAGAAGGACTACCTGCTTAAAGTCGTAGCTGATGACATCCCCAGCTACGATGCCTTCGTGTTCAATAAGTTGGCCCGCCTGCGGAAAGTCGGAAAGTTCAGCAGCATGTTCGTCCTCTCCACGGTGAAACATCAGACCAAGATTGAGCTTGAGGAAAGCACAGAGGACAAGGGCAGTTCCTCCCGGACATAAGCTTCTGAGTGTTTCAGACTTCGCTTCACCTGTTCACTCTCCGTCGGCAAGTAAATAGCGGTAAAACATGTCGCCCAGCTCAGCAATCGAATCATGTCTACGATGCTAAAGGCGACGGGAATTCAAGCCCAGTGGGAGTTGCCCCGACGATTTGTACAGTGAGGGGAAGAGGCTCCCCCGCCGCGGAGACAGGGACCAGGCCAAGGGCTTAACCTTCTATCTCGTGCTGTTCATAGGCGTACAGCAACAACTGCTCGGTTTGTTCCCAGCTCAGGCAGGGGTCCGTAATCGAAACCCCGTATTTGAGCCGGCTCAGGTCTCGGGGAATATCCTGTCGGCCGCCGAAGAGATTGCTCTCCATCATAAAACCGATGACCTCCCGGCAGCCCGAAGCACGGGATTCGAGCAGGCTGTGCAGGACTTCCCCTTGACGCTCGGATCTCTTCTCTGAGTTGCCGTGGCTACAATCTACCACGATGGCAGGCAGAAATCCCGCCTCTTTCAGCAGTTCTCCGGTGTAGACGATTTCCGGCTTGCGATAGTTGGAGGCCGTGCGGCTACCCCTGAGGATAATGTGGGTGTCGGTATTGCCCGTTGTGCCCAGAACACTGGTTTTACCCTCCTGGTCGATACCGATGAAGTGATGGGGATGACGGGCCGAAGCCATGGCGTCAATGGCGATCTGGAGATTCCCGTCGGTGCCGTTCTTGAAGCCGACGGGCATGGACAGGCCGCTGACCATGTTGCGATGGGTCTGGCTCTCGGTTGTTCGAGCCCCGATAGCTGCCCAACCGATCAGATCGTCCACGTACTGAGGCACGATCGGATCGAGCATCTCCGTAGCGGCGGGCAAGCCCATGCCGGTAATCTCCAGAAGGAGCTGGCGCGCCAGGGTCAACCCTTCGGAGATCTTGTAGCTTCCATCGAGATGGGGATCGATGATCATGCCCCGCCAGCCGATCGTGGTGCGGGGTTTCTCGAAGTACACCCTCATCAGGATGAAGATCCGCTCCTTTACCCGCTCGTTCAACGCATGCAACCGCCGTGCGTAGTCGATCGCAGCTTCATAGTCATGGATCGAACAGGGCCCTACGACCGCTAGCAGGCGTTCGTCCTGTCGAGCCAGGATTCTCTTGATTACTTCCCGGCTTTCCACAACCGTGGCGGCGGAGTCGTCGGTCAAGGGGATCTTTTTTTTCAGCTCCTGAGGGCTGATCAGCGGGTCAACAAACCGAATACGTAAATCACTCGTTTTTTTCAAAGGGTCACTCCATGTGTGCTGGGAATTTTCAGTATGTCATGTTTTCCTCACGCTGTACAGACGAATCCGGGTATTGCCAAACAGCGGGTCGCGGGTGCTTTGCTCCACACAGCACCTCAATTTTCCTTGACTTTGGCTCCTATACCTTCTAATTTCAAGATAGGACTACGCGAGGAGGAAAGTGTTATGAATGGGAAATCGTCTCTAAACATGAGTGAGAACCATGCCGCTCTGATCGCCTACCTGTTTGGCTGGCTCTCCGGATTGATCATTCTTCTCCTGGAGAAGGAGAGCCGGTTCGTTCGTTTCCATGCACTTCAATCCCTGATCTTCTTCGGTGCCATGACTCTGATCCTCGGGATCCTGGGACGGTTACCGAGGATTGGCTGGGTCTTCGCCTTGGTCGGGGGTATCGCCACCTTTGGCTTCTGGATCATCGGAATGATCAAGGCCTACCAGGGCGAGCTCTACCGCTTCCCCATCGTCGGTGATTTTGCAGCGAGTCAGATCAAAGAATAGACTTCCGGGGGTTCTCTCACGCCGCGGTTTTTCTCAACTTTTTTTACTTCTTTGTATTGACAAATAACCTTAACCGTGTTATTTTAACAATGTTAAGTAATGAGAGAAATTTGATGACACGACTGGCAAACCCCGAACTACCGGAAAAACTCCTCAGCGAAGCGGAAAATATCGTAGTCCGCTCCGGTCACGAAGCACTGAACATGCGGGATTTGGCCAAGCGCGTCGGAGTCACAGCTACAGCGATCTACCACTACTTCGACAGCAAGGAAGCTCTGCTCCTACAAATCAAGCTGCGGGCGGCGGAGAAGCTGAATCAACGGATCCGCGGGATCGATCCGAACCTCGATCCTATGGAGACGATTCACCAACTCGGAGAACAGTACATCGATTTTGCGGAAGAGCACCCCAGGCTTTACCGCCTGCTCTTCGAAACACCGATCGGCAGCACCCCTCTGGGGGAGAAGGATCAACCGGTGCTGTACCACACCTACTACGTTGCCCGAAACGCTCTGGAGCGTCTGGCAGCGGGCAAGATGTACCCCCACGACCCTCGCTACGGCGCCATGATGGGTTGGACCATGCTGCATGGATTCTGCTCTCTGCTCATGTCGGGGAGCCTGCAGCTGGCTGAGGGGATGAACCGGGAAGAGCTCAAGGATCTGTTTCTGCGCTTTTATACCGGCGGCGGAGACCCGGAGCGACACGGGTGAGGACTAGAGCAATTTTTTATACATTGCAAGTTAACAGTGTTATATTAACCTTGTTACAATAGGAGGAAGAGAAAATGAAGATCATCGTCCTAAACGGAAGTCCGAAGGGACCAGTCAGCGTGACCATGCAGTACGTGGGGTATATAGCAAGCCGGCATCCCGAACATGAGCTGAAGGTGCTCCACGTTGCCCAGCGAATCCATGGTCTGGAAAAAGACCCTGAGCGATTCGATGAAATCGTTGAGGAGATTCGCTCCGCGGATGGTGTACTATGGGCCTTTCCCCTCTACTTCCTGCTGGTCAGCTCCCAGTACAAACGTTTCATCGAGCTGATCCGGGAGCGGAAGGCAGCGGATGCCTTTCAGGGTCGCTACACCGCCGCCCTGTCCACATCGATCAACTTCTACGACAGCAGTGCCCATGCCTACATCCGGGGCATCACCGAAGACCTGGACATGAAGTACCTCGGGTTCTACTCCGCCAACATGCACGACCTGATGAAGGCGGAGGAACGTGGGCGCCTCGAGCTGTTCGCCGAAGGCTTTTTTACCGGAATCGCCGATCGAGCGGCGACACAGCGGATGTATCAGCCGCTGCTCCACCGACCGATCTCCTTACCGCTGCACCCGGCAAACCACCGAGTCTCGACCGGGGGCAAAAAAGTTGTGGTTCTGACCGACGCACAGCCGCAGCAGAACGGTCTCCAGGCTTTGATCGCCCGATTCACAGACAGCCTGGATGGTGAGGTAGAGGTTTACAACCTATACGAA
>JAGLQP010000109.1 GCA_023136785.1 Spirochaetales bacterium | reverse complement strand
CCGGATCGGCAGGATCCGAATAGAGGGCGAAGCAGTTTTTCAGCAGGATCATGGGCTGCTCGCGCGTCCCGTCTCGGCTTCGCCGGAGCCTGAGGCAGACGCCTCGGTGTGCTCAATGTTGCAAAGCCCCCGCCAGACCTTCTCCGGAGTGATGGGCAGATCCCGGATACGCACCCCGACCGCATCGTAGATCGCATTGGCGATGGCCGGGGCCGGACCGTTGATGGCCACCTCGCCGATCGATTTGGCTCCGAAGGGACCTGAGGGTTCCTCGGTAGGAATCAGAATGGTCTGGATCTCAGGTGTATCCCGGGCGGTGAAGATCTTGTAGTCCCAGAAGCGGGGATTGGTCATGCGGCCGTCGGCGTCGTAGCGGTACTCCTCCCAGAGGGCGTAGCTGATGCCGTTGACCACCGCCCCTTCGATCTGTCCTTCCGCCAGAACAGGATTGATCGGCTGACCGCAGTCGGCGGCACTGACGAAGCGTACAACCTCGATCCGGCCGGTCTTGGTGTCCACGTCGACCTCGGCAAACTGGGCGATGAAGGGAGGAGGAGATTCCTCGCAGGTGTAGGAAGCCTGGGCCTGGATCTGGTATTGATCCCGATTGTAGGTAGCGCTGGTAGCGATCTCCTCGTAGGAGATGGTTTGCTTGGTTTTAAGATCTCGAACCGATTCGGATTCGATGACCAGATTCTCCTGCTTTGTCTCGAGTAAAGCCGCGGCGGTTTCCAGGATCTGGTCGGCGATCTTCCCTGCGCAGGCTTTGACCGCCTGACCCGAAACATAGGTGGTGGAGGAGGCGTAGGCGCCCACATCGAAGGGAGTGAGGTCGGTGTCCGAGGAAAGAACAACGATCTTCTCGATGGGGACCTTGAGCACCTCCGCGGCGATCTGGGCTAAAACCGTGTCCGAGCCGGTACCGATGTCGGTAGCTCCGATGTGGAGGTTGAAGGAACCGTTCTCGTTCATCTTCATCGAGGCAGCAGCCATGTCGATCAGGGGAATACCGGATCCCTGCATGGCCACAGCCAGTCCCACACCCTTGACCTTGTCTTCCCCAACCCGGATCTGTTTGCCCCGCTTCTTCTTCCACTCGATGGCCCGGGCGCCCCGATCGAGACACTGGCTCAGGGCACAGGAGTGTACCACCTGGCTGACTCCCTCTTTTCCTTCGCCGAGGGCCTTGAACACACCGGAGGTCTCCCCCTCGCGGATGTGCCAGCGCTTGCAGAACTCCACCATGTCCTGAGCGGCCCAGCGGGCTACGGCGTCGATCTGCTGATTGAAGGCGAAGTAGCCTTGGGTTGCCCCATAGCCGCGGTAGGCTCCGGATACGGGCAGGTTGGTATACACCGAGCGGCCGTGGAAGCTGATGTTTTCGATCTTGTTGAACAGAGGAAGGACCTTGGCCCCGACATTGGACAGCACGGTCAAAGAGTGGGTGGCGTAGCCCCCCGCATCGAGGAGGCAGTCCATCTGCAGGCCGGTGATGCTGCCGTCGTTGGCGGCTCCGATTTTCATGTGCAGATCGGCGGCGTGACGTGTGCGGGTGGAGACGAACACCTCCCGGCGGGAGAGCACCAACCGGGCCGGTCGTTGGTTGCCCCAGGCAACCAGACCCACCAGAGGTTCGAGAATCACTTCCTGTTTGCCCCCGAATCCCCCGCCGATTCTCGGTTTGATCACCCGAATCCAATGGAGGGGAAGCTCGATCAGCTTGCTGACGATCCTGCGGGCGTGAAAGGGAACCTGTGTCGTGGAGACGATGACCAGCCGGCCCCGCTCGTCGATGTAGGCTAAGGCGGCATGGGGCTCCACGGCGCAGTGAGAGGCTGCAGGCAGGCTGTAGTCCTGCTCCTCGATGAACTCCGCCTGGGAGAATCCCTCGTCCAGATCTCCGAAGGCGATCTGGACTTCCGCGGCCAGGTTCTTCTCCGGTTCGTAGGCCACGGGAATTTTGACGTGGTCCTCCCCGCCGTGTAGCCGGGGCACCCCGTCGTCCATGGCCCGCCGCCTGTCCAGCAGAGGTTCCAGGACGTTGTACTCCACCCGGATCTTCTGCAGAGCTTCCCGGGCGATGTCAACGGTTTCCGCCGCCACCAGGGCCACCCGGTCTCCCACGTAGCGCAGCCGATTGTCGAAGAGAACAGCATCGTAGGGGGAAGGCTCGGGATACCCCTGTCCGGCGGAGGTGTGCAGGATCCGGGGAACATTCTTGTAGCTCAGGATGTCCACCACTCCGGGAAGGACTTGAGCCTCTTCGGTATCGAGGGAGGTGATCTCCGCATGGGCGTGGGGGGAATAGAGAATGGCGCAGTGAAGGGGGTTGTCCAGAGGATAGTCGGCGGTGAAGCGCTCCTGAGCCGTGGCCAGAGCCAGGGAGTCGTTTTTGGTGAGGGAGCGGCCCACGTGGGTGCGTTGCCCGTGCTTCTCAGCCATGACGGGCCATCCTTTCCGCAGCCATCTTCACCGCTTCGATGATCTTCACATACCCGGTACAACGGCAGAGATTGCCGTCCAGGGCGTGGCGGATCTCCGCCTCCTCGGGCTTGGGATTCTTTTTCAACAGGGCGAAGGTGGCCAGAACCATTCCGGGGGTGCAGAAGCCGCACTGCACCGCCCCGGTCTCTACGAAGGCCTCCTGAATCGGGTGAGGTTCGTGAAAGCTCCCCAGTCCTTTCACCGTGGTGATCTCCCGTCCGAGAGCCGAGACCGCCAGGACCTGGCAGGAGTTGACCAACACCCCGTCGAGAAGCACCAGACAGGATCCGCAGGCGCCCTCCCTGCATCCCTCTTTGACCTCTGTGCAGCCCAGGTTACGGAGAACGTCGAGGAGCAGTTCGTTGCCCCGAAAGGATGTCTGTAATTCCGTGCCATTGATATGCAATGAACCGGTCATGATGAGCTCCTCAGGGCTGCAGCGAGGGCTCGTTTCAACTCGACCGACGCGCAGGCTTCCAGATACTCGGCGCTGAATCCCATGCGGGCAGGAAAGTCGATCCTAAACTGCGCCGCAGCGGCGTCGATGAAATTTACCGGCTCGGCCGGGACTTCCGCCCCTTTGAGAGTCTGTTCGACCTCGATAAGGCGCCGATAGCGTCCCGAGCATCCTACCAGGACGATGCGGATCTCTTCGATGCGCTTGGATTTCCGCAGAACCAGGACGGTGATGCTGAAGGCGGGCCGGTCGGTGGGCGTGCGGGTGTGTCTGTAATACGCTCCCTGCCATGGTGTATCGGGCCAGCGTATCGAGGTGATCAACGACTTTTGCCGCAGCTTCCTTTTCTGTACGTACTCTGAAAGCGGACAGGTGCCGCTGTTTATCCCGACCAAGGACAGCTCCGCATCGAGAGCCAGCAGAGGGCCCATCAAATCCGACCAGTAGGGAAACATGGAGATGCTTCCTCCCAGGGAGATGCGGTTGCGCAGCGGTTCGGTGGCTGCCGAGGATAGAGACCGGGTGAGCACGTGATCCGCTTTCGCAAGTGCTTCCGCCGCTTCGGTATAGCTCAGGGCTGCGCCCAGAACAATCGAGCCGTCTTGGTCTCTAACGAACTTCAGGTCCAGTCGGCTCGTGTCCATCAGACCTTGAACTCGAGTCATTCCGCCCCAGAGGATCCCGGTTCCCCCGCTGTGGGGCACGACTCCCTCCCGGGAGAGAATCTCCGGGACTTGATCCAATTCTTGCGGAAAGTACCACTGTATCTCGTCCACCTCTGTTATCAGATCCTTTCTCGCCTTGACTAGCTGCTTTTCAGTATGAGATCCCGCCCCGGAGAAGTCAAGCGAGCTTCCGCATGGCGCCCGTCCCTACTCCCAACGTTGCAGGTCGGCTGGATGCTTTACCTTCGGTAGCCTATACTGGCCGTCATGACCAGTACGTCCGTCGGGTTCGTTCTCACCTTTCTGACCGGTTCGGCAGGTGCTCTATACAGCTTGAACTACAAGCTCAAAGAACGAAAGGCCTACCCTACCGACCCGGTGATGTTTTTCTTTTCGGTAGCCTTTATTCTCGTAACTACCGCGTTTCGCCTCGCGTTCCGCGAACCGATCTACAGCCGGGAAGCGCTGCTGCTCGGCGTTCCCTTCGGGATCAGTATGCACCTGTCCCTGCGATTGTACTTCCGGGTGGCCCAGCGAGCGAAGCTGAACATCAGCTGGATGATCATTCAGTTCAGCTTATTGGTCCCCTTCGGCCTCAGCATCCTGGTTTACCGGGAGACCTTAGAATCCATGGCGATCCTCGGAGTCGCGTTGATCTTTGTCTCTATCCTCTTCTTTGCTTTAGGTAAGGGTTCATCCGGTCCCGCGGCGGCTATTCCGGATACCCGAACCTGGCTCCTCCTCATTCTCTCCTCACTGTTTTCCGGTATTGGAATGAGTGTGCCCAGGGTCTATATAGCCTTGAGTCCGGGGGGAGGCGCATTTACCCTGGCTTTTTATCAGGGACTGACCCTGTTGGTATTGTCTGCGGCAGCCCTGTTCCTCCGTAGGAAGAACAGCTCATGGAAGAACTACAAGGGCATGCTGCTGATCTCCTTCAGCATGGGACTGACCAGTGTTCCTACAACTGCCCTCATCACACTGGCGCTGAGGTATCTGCGAGGTGCGATCGTATTTCCCCTGCGAAGTGTCATCAATATCCTCTGCGTGTTTATCCTTTCTTTCTTGCTCTTCAAGGAACGGGTTCGAACGATAGAGGCGATAGGCTCGTTGATCGCTTTGGCGGGAATCGTGCTGGTATCCACCGCTCTTTCTTGAGTCCCTACTGGTTGTACTCGGAGACCAGATCTACGATTAGACGATAGGATTCCTCGGGAACGAATTGACCGATCATGACCCTGATTCCCTGATCCCCGATCCTGCGCCACTGCTTCGCGGCTTCGGAAGGAATGGGATGGATCTCGAGTCCCTGCTCCTGCATAACCGCAAGAGCTTCCAATTCGAGGGACCGCATCTGTGCGTTCAGCTCTCCCTCTAGTGTAGTAAAGGTGGCGAGCAGCGGTTCGCGCAGATCCAAGGGAATACGTTCGATGAACTCTGATGTGACCACAATGGCTCCCACCACAGGGGCGAGGGGTAGAGCCGACATGTGGCGAGCCGATCCAAACCACTGAAAGGAAGCGGCCACCACGGGTGGGGCATAGAAAGCATCGATCATTCCCGCCTGGAGTCCAACTAGAAGATCCCCAAAGGGCAGGCTGAAGACATTGAAACCGATCCTGCGCCAGGTTTCCACAAAAGCGGCATCCCCCGCCGGTACTCCGAGCTTCAGCCGCTTCAGATCTTCCGGGAAAATCAGGGGCTCCCGACCGAAGAAGTGGACCCAACCAGCCTTGGAAAAGGCGAACAGGCGATATCCTTTGTCCGCCAGTCTGGATTCAAAGTACGGCTTGGCGCGCTTCATCACATAATCCAACTCTCCCTCCTCTTGGATGAGGAAGGGAGTACTGAGGGCGAGTATGGCGGAATCGAGCAGACCCAATCCCAACTGGGTCAGAGCTGCTCCGGCAAGCTGACCGATGCGCATCTTACGGATCATGTCCGCCTCTTCACCGGCAATACCGCCGGGATAGATCTTCAGATTGACACGTCCCTGGGAGATACGATCCCACTCGGCAGACAGGCGACGCAAAGACTCTACCCAGGGCGAGCCCACCGGTGCCAAAGTAGCGATCTTGAGGGTTACCGCTTCTGCGGGAAGATAGTGTAGACAGAAAAGCAGAAGGATCAGCGGCCAAAACTTGCGGCGGATCATGATCCCCATCGGTGTATGACCCGGCCTATGAGTTTTTCCGTTTCCACAGCCAGCAGCATGA
The DNA here is from genome assembly GCA_023136785.1 of Spirochaetales bacterium. Taxonomy (GTDB): domain Bacteria; phylum Spirochaetota; class Spirochaetia; order SZUA-6; family DRHE01; genus JAFGQJ01. The sequence continues at coordinate 765 of JAGLQP010000109.1, read as the reverse complement.
TCAAGCTGAGAGCGAAGCAGATTCCTATTTGGGCGGCCGAGAGAGGCACGGTTGTGAAGAATCCCTGCAGGAGGGGAAGGTAGATCACGGCCAGCTGGAGACAGAAGGTGAAGATCACGGCGATCAACATGTACCGGTTGGAAAGCAATCCGATTTGGAGCAGCGAGCTTCGCCGAGAACGCTCTCCCAGCCCCAGAGTCAGTTGAGAAAAAACCAGAGTAGTGAAGAGCATGGTTCGCCAGCTGTCGGAATGGGAGAAGCTGTTCAGAAGGGTCGATCCGAAAATCCCGTACTGACTCCCCCCGACCCACAGGGCCAGAACAGCCATCAGCAGGCCGACCCACAGGATGTGTGCCCCCGTATTCCAGGTCAAGATCGGCCGGGCCGGCTCCCTGGGAGGACGCCGCATCACGTCCCTTTCACCAGGCTCCACTCCCAGAGCCAGAGCGGGAAGTCCGTCGGTGACCAGGTTCATCCAAAGGATCTGGACGGGGAACAGGGGGATGGGAAGACCGAAAAGCGGTGCGATCATCATCACGAGGATCTCCGCCCAGTTGCTGGCCAGGATATAGCGCACGAAGCGGAGTATGTTGTCTAAGATGATCCGGCCTTCCTTGACCGCGGATACGATCGTGGCAAAGTTGTCGTCCTGAAGCACCATGGCCGCTGCTTCTTTGGAGACATCGGTTCCGGTGATCCCCATGGCCACACCGATATCGGCTGATTTCAGGGCCGGGGCATCGTTGACTCCGTCTCCGGTCATGG
>JAGLQP010000108.1 GCA_023136785.1 Spirochaetales bacterium | reverse complement strand
GAGAAGACCCGGACACGGAACGAAGGGGTTGAGGAGGCGTCATTGCCGGTGGTCCCCGAAACCACTTTGACGGTGGTGGGCCCATAAGGTGGACATCATGTACATCTCGAAACTTCTCGGGCACGTCAGCCGCAACACCACGCAGAAGTATCTGAAAGTGGAGATCGGCGATTTGAAGAAGAAGCACAGTCTGTATCACCCGCGAGAGAACAGGAATCCAGCCGACTACAGCTAAACTATTCCGGAAAAAAAACGTAGATTTTGCTTGACCCCGTACTATGGTACAGGGTTTATCTTATCCCAGTGAGGTGAGCGATGAAATCCTACACGATCGGAGAGCTGGCCAAAGAGGTTGGGGTGAATATGGAGACCGTCCGCTACTACGAGCGCACGGGGCTTCTGCCTAAACCGCCCCGAAACGATTCCGGCTACCGGCAGTTTCCTGAAGAGGCGGTGGTGAGGCTGAGGTTCACCAAGAACGCCCAGCGCTTGGGATTCTCCCTCCGGGAGATCCGTGAGCTCCTGTCTCTTCGCCTGATTCCTGACTCCGCCTGTTTGGATGTCAAGGAAAAGGCTGAAGTCAAGATTGCCGAGATCGACAAAAAAATCGGCGAGCTGAAGACCCTGCGGGAAGCGCTCAAAGAGCTCTCCGCGCGCTGTACTCGAGTCACTCCGATCAACGAGTGCCATTTCCTGGAGGTGTTACAGGATTCACGAGGAGGTGAACCATGAGAAAAGAGACAGTTACTTCTACCGGAAGTATTGTGACGGCTTTGCTGGCCGCATCCTGCTGCGTAGGACCGGCGATCTTTGTGGTATTTGGGGCGTCGGTCGGGCTTCTTGGGCGGTTGGCCGTTCTTGCCCCGCTGCGGCCCTATTTTCTCGCTGCGGCGGCGGTTCTTCTCGGCTACTCCTTCTGGAGGCTCTATCTGAAGACAGCCGACTGCAACTGCGTGGCCGACTTTCGTGCTCGAAGGCTGGCCCGAATCATCTTCTGGGTCGGCGCCGGGCTTACAGTGTTTGCCCTTGTGTTTGCACGAGTGCTTTCGTGGATATTGGTTTGATAAATTTTCAGGAGGTTCAATGATGAACAGGAGAAATGTGATTATTGCCGTACTGCTGGTGCTGTCGGTTGCGGTCGCTTTCGGCGGGGGAGCGAAGGAGCCTGAGCTTTCCGGTCAGCCCGATGTGATCATAAGCATCGAGGGCATGACCTGTGATCTCTGTCCCAAGGCTATCCGTAAGAGCCTGCTGAAGGTCGACGGTGTTCTCGAGGCGGTGGTTTCGTTGCAGGAGGAAAAAGCCTTCCTGGTCCTGGATGGGACGGTGACCGACGAGGCGATCGAACAAGCTGTGAAGCGAGCCGGAGAGTACAACGTTGTCAAGATCGAACGAAGACAGGCAGGCTGACGCGCATTCGCGCACCGCTTGATACCGAAGTCGGTACCGTTTCAGATTAGTGAGGAGATGAACGATGAGATCAACAAACAAAGTGGAGCTTGATATTGAGGGGATGAGCTGCGAGGACTGCGCCCTGCACGACGAGGAGCAAGGCCAATCGTTGACTCCGGGCACCGAAGGCAATGACTCGACGGATCTCATGGTAATCGGTGCCGGTTCAGCCGGTTTTGCCGCCGCCATTCGGGCAGCAGAATTGGGGTTCCGCGTCACGATGGTGGAAGCCGGCACGATCGGGGGCACTTGCGTGAATGTCGGCTGTGTCCCTTCCAAGACCCTGATCCGCTCGGTGGAACAGGTCCACCGGGCTGGCAGTTCTCCCTTTCGAGGTGTGTCCACCCGCACCGAACGCCTGGACTGGAAAGAGGTGATCAACCAGAAGGATGAGCTGGTAGCCAGGCTGCGGGGCAGCAAATATACAGATGTTCTTTCCGCCTACCCTCAGATCACCTACCTCGCCGGGCGCGCACGCCTGGTAGGGGGTAACAACGTTGAGGTGGACGGCAGGACATACCAACCGCGCCGCATCATCCTGACGACCGGCGCCTCACCCTGGGTGCCGCCAATTCCAGGTTTGGAGGGCGTCGACTACTTGACCAGCACCACGGCCATGGAGACGACCGAAGTTCCCGGCACGTTGATCGTTGTGGGAGCCAACGCCGTCGGTCTGGAGATGGCCCAACTGTTTGTCCGGGCCGGAAGCGATGTGACCCTTGTCGAGCTGGAAGAGCGGATTGCACCAAACGAGGACGAAGAGGCAAGCAGTTCGTTGCGCACATACCTGGAAGCGGAGGGGATCCGGGTCGAGACGGGGTTTCGAACCGAGCGGGTGGAAAAGACCAAGATTGGGGTGGTTCTGCACGGAACCCAACAAAAACGGAGTGTGCTTATTGAGGCTGAAAGACTGCTGGTCGCAACAGGACGTAGACCCAATACGGAAGGCCTGGGGCTGGAGCCCGCGGGCATTCAGACAGGACCCAAGGGAGAGGTGCTGGTAGATGAGAACCTCAAGACCAGCAATCCCTCTGTGTATGCAGCCGGCGATGTGACAGGCAGGGACATGTTTGTCTATGTAGCCGCCTATGCCGGCGCCCTGGCTTCGGACAACGCCCTCGACGGGAAACACCGTGTATACGATACGGCACACATCCCCCGGGTGATTTTCACCGACCCGCAGATGGCCGCCGCCGGACTGACCGAAGAGCAGGCACGGTCTTCCGGTCGCGAGGTGCGGGTGACGGTCCTGCCCATGGATCAGGTCTCCCAGGCGCTGGCCGCCCGGGACATGCGGGGGATGGTCAAGCTGGTGGCCGACCGGGAAACCGATCGACTGCTGGGCGCGCACATCGTAGCGCCCCCGGCCGGGGAGATGATCCAGGTTGCCGTCATGGCCTTGCGCTTCGGACTGAAGATACAGGACCTGAGGGACACCATGTTTCCCTATCTGACCGGTGTGGAAGCCATCAAGCTGGCCGCTCTTACCTTCGAGAAGGATATAGCCAAGCTGAGCTGCTGCGCGGGTTAAAAACAATCATAGGATGCTGAACATGAAAGCGGTGTGGAAGGTTGCGATTGTCGTTGTTGTTCTTATTGTAGCAGCTGTGGGCGTTTTTCTTTAGGGAATCAGCCCATAGCGAAGTTTGAGCTTCAAGATACGCTCCACCCCTTCATCGATCTGAGCTTCGCTGATCTCCCCCTGATGCAGGAGGCGGAGAATTTCCAGTTTCAGATCCACCAGGTCATAGCGGCTGTGCACGAGGATCAGATCCAGCCCGGCTCGGATCATGAGCTTCAGGCTGTCGGAGACGGTGAAGTTTTCCGCCAAGGCTCCCATGGCCATGCCGTCGGAGACGATCACCCCCTGATACCCGAAACGCTCTCTCAGCAAACCCCGGAGGATGCGCTCGGACAGGGTTACGGGGTAGTCCGGATCGATCTGGGGAAAAAGAATGTGGGCCGTCATTACCGCTTCGGCCCCGGCCTGAATTGCTATTCGGAAGGGTAAAAAGTCCCGCTCGAGCAGTTGTTCCTCGGGCATATCGACAACGGGCAGCTGTCCGTGGGAATCTACGGTGGAGCTTCCATGTCCGGGAAAATGTTTGATCACCGGGATAATCTCGGCCTGGCGTGCTCCCTGCAGATAGTGGATTCCCAACGTCCCGACAGCCGTGGGATCGTTGCCCAGAGACCGATCGCCAATAATCGTAGAGTCCGCCAAACCATAAAGATCCAACACAGGAGCAAAGTTCATGTTGCAGCCCAGTTCCCGGATCTCCCTCCCGGCAATGTAGGCGACCGCCGTGATATAGCGGGGATCGTTGTAGCGACCCCAGTTATTAGCCGCGGACAGTCGGGTCATCTCGGTAAAGCGAAAAGCAGCAACCCTCCCCCCTTCCTGATCTACAGAGATGAAAAATCCTATGGGCGGATCACTCTCCCGGGCCGCCTTTTGAATCGCATCGGTCAAGTCTCGGACCTGTTCAGGATCTTCGATATTCCAAGGATACAGGATGACTCCGGCCGCTCCCTGCCGGACCAGCTCAAGGGTTTGCTCGCTGATCTGTTTTCCTTCAATCCAGCAGATGAATCGCTGGCCAATCTTCTGTTCCAGGGTCATGGCCCGCATGATCCTCTGCACGCGCCTGGTCTCCGCTTCTGGAGCTAAACGCGGCCGGAGCACGGACTTCCGAAAGAGTTCCGGCTTGGCACTGACTTTCTGCGCTGTTGTTTTACAAGAGCCTAGTACAGCGAGGGCAAAAATCGTTAGTACGACCCACCGGAGATACCCCGCTGTTTTTCGGGTAGAGGTAACCATGTTTGCCCACAGACTATCCATTGCCGGGCCGGTGGTCAACTGCACACTCGTTGCACCTCAATACAACGGCGGCGGAGAAGGAGGGTGTGCCTTGTCTGACCAGGTTGTTCCCTTGGTAACACTGCTGCTTGGCAGAGTCCAAGAGAAAATCATATTATTGATTCATTCATCTAGGAGGAGAACATGAACAGCAACCAGGCCACTTTCGGAGCCGGAGCAGCAACAGCGCTGGGTGTAGAAGCGATCACGAGGAATTCTGCAGAGAAACTTCTCAAAGAGAAGATCGTCCAACTCAGCGCTCAGCCGGAGTTTCAATGGAAAGAGGGACAAACCAACTACGAACAGGACCCAGACGGGAGCCCGGCGGTCCGGGTGGCGTTGGCCGGCTGCTCTGTGGACTTTGACCTGTGGGCGGGCTTGAGAAACCCCGCCAAGGTTGGTATCTATCCGGTGGGCTTTCAGGAGATTTGGGAGTACTACGCCGGCAATCGCAAGAAGCGAACCGACGCCTCGGGCAGAGCGACTATCTTCCAGTTGTCCGAGCCGTTCTTGGAGGCCAAGAAACGCTACAACAGGGTGCTGATCATCTCCGCCCTTCTACCCCTCTCCAAGGAGATCTTTGCCACCTACAATCAGTACGTGCGAAACAAGAGCTTCTCACCCTGGGATGGATACTGCAAGGCCTGGAGCGAATGCAATCAGCTTCTGGACCGAGGCATCACCAGACTGGCGATGAGCCTGGGCAGCAAGACCCGAGTAGTGGTGGCAATGAACGACGCCACTGTTGAAAAGATCTCCACGGAGGCTGTGCCGCTGACCCGGCAGGGAGCCTCCCACGGTGTTTGTAAGGAGGTGAATTACCCGCAGAAAAGCATCGCTGTGCTGACCGGATTGGCTCAATTCGGAGTTTCCCGCATGGTGTTTCGGGACGAGATCGTTCAAGGCGAGGTAAGGCGTCTGATGGGCACCCTCCGCTCGATCGTGATCTTCCACAGCGACGAAGAAAACACCTCCGACGGTGGGGAGGTTCTCCCCATCTCCACCGGGTGGCAGGAAAAAACAGAGAGTTTGTCGGATTTCACAGTTTTGGACCCCCAGGTGAACAGCCACAGATTCTGCACCTATCTTCCCGGTAACGGCGAACGGGGGTGCGGTAAATGCCTCGCCTTCTGTCCCTCCGATGCCCTGGCCAAATCTTCTCCCGGAACAAATGGAAAATATCCGAAGCCGCTCCTCGATCAGGAGCATCGTTTCTGGGATGGATCTCTGCAGTTCGACAACGGCAGCTGCTGCGATGACAGGGGGCAACTCCACACCCTCTACGACGAATGGATGTGCGGACGTTGCGTAGCAATCTGTGCAGCCGAGGGCAATCGCCGGGAGGAGGCGGCCAAACTGTGGGAGAGTATCAACGGCTGATCACGAAGATCGCCAGATCAGCGTTGTAGTTGGGATCTTCGGCGACTTCCCGCCCCGCCTCCGTGTCCATCGCGACTTTTCGGTAAACATGGATGCTCCGCTCGCGGCAGAGGTCCTCGAAATCAGCGATGGAGAAGAAGCGCCGGTTCGGTGTGTTGTACCACTTGTAGCGCAGCACTCCCTCGCTCGTCGGAGCCCGCCCCTGTTCGTAGAGCATGCGTCGAAGCTTGCTGTAGGCGAAGTTCGGAAAACTCAAGATACCTCGGCGTCCGATCCGGATGATCTCCGTCAACAGTCCTTCCACATCCAGTACCGCTTGAAGCGTGCGGGACAGCACCACGTAGTCGTAGCTGGCGTCGAGAAAGGGGTCAAGGTGCTGATTCAGATCCAGATGCAGGATATCCAGGCCGAGCCGGCTGCAGGAGACGATGGCTTCCTCATCGAGCTCTACCCCCGTGAGTTTCTCGAACCCTCGCTGTTTCAAGCGGTACAGAAGCTCGCCGTGACCGCAACCCAGGTCGAGAACGCTCGATCCCGACGGAATCAGATCGATGATCCTGTCGTAGTCCACCCGATCAGGGTGAAAGATACTGGCGGGGTCCACCCTCGGGTGCCTGCTCTGTCCGGTTGTGATGCCGGCGGAGGGACTTTTTTCCTGCTCCGCACCACCTGTTTCCACTGCATCGGCTCCGTTGGAAGTGGCCAAAAAGGCTCGGATCAGCTCGCCGTAGATCTCGAGGTTGTGCTCGAGGAGGAAAGAGTCGTGCCCGTAGGGGCTGGGCACGTTGCAGTAGCTCACCCGCGTGCTGGAACGAATCAGGGCGTCCACCAGCACACGGGATTCTTCTGGGGGAAACAACCAGTCGCTGGTGTAGCTCAAGATGAGCCAGCGACCGTCGG
>JAGLQP010000107.1 GCA_023136785.1 Spirochaetales bacterium | reverse complement strand
ACTTGAGGTGTCCCTGTCCTGGCCGCTCAAAAAAAACATAGAGCGCCTGGCTCGGTTGGGCTACGATGTACAGGAGTATACTATAAAGGCCAAAGAAGTAGAGATACAAGAAAATCGGGAATCCTTCCTGGTAGAGCCGGCCACCCTATTCATCGATTGGGTGTATGCCCTCGAACTCGTAGACATCTATCAGCAGCGCCTCGAGCTCGCAGAGGAGCAACTGGCGACAACGAACCGGATGTTTCGATCGAACCTGATCGATAAATTAGACGTATTGCGGGCTGAAGATGCAATCCGGATGTCTCAGCAGGCGATCTTTGAATACGAATCCCAGGCAAAATCGACTCAGGCGGAATTGGCCGCTCTATCGGATTCGGAGGGTATCTACGAAGACAAACCTGTTTTTGATTTTTACACATTTGTAGAACTTCCTGCGGCTGCCGAAGCAGCTTCCAGAGGTAAAACCGACACTCGGTTGAAAAAGCCTTTACTGGTCCTCATCGAACAGTTGAGATTCCAGAGCACGGCATTCGGGGAGAGAGAGAAGTCAACCCTGGATCTGTTCCTCGAGGCGGGAGTCTACGGTCCGGAGGACGCTTTCATAGACTCTTTGAAGATTATCCATCCCCAAGCTACGATCGGTTTAAGTTATTCCCCGGCAACCGGGCTGGAGCAGGTGGATGTGGAGAGGACGTTCCTCAACACCCAGATCAAGCAGCTCGAAAAGGAGATCGAGGCATTAGAAAAGACGGTGGAGACGAACGTGACCTCCCTGCTGATACAGGCTGCTGAGCTGGAGAAGATCATCGAGCTGAACAGACAGCTCATCGACTCGGCGGAAGAGAAAACTTCTGAGGAGGCACGGCTGTATAACCAGGGCAGGAACATGCTGACTAATGTCATTCAAAGCAGGGACAGCGTTCAGGACCAAAAGGCAAAGCTGGTGGATAATTTTGCCCGGTATCACCGCCTGATCATTCAATATCGGGCTTTTATGGATGAATTGCTTGATTAGTCCCTGGTGGCGGGGGATGAATCAAGCGCTTGCCTTACGGTGATTCTTGTTCGGGCAATCTGCTCAACCCGAATCTCTCCGCGTCTTTGCGAGCGATCCGTGTCAATTCTTTCTGAATGGCCGGGTTCAAGGATATTCCCGGATACTTTTCGATCAGTTCGTTCACCCGGGCCAGGGCTCTTTGGCCGATACTCGTCTTCCCGCTGCGGTACCAATCGTCGAAATTCGATCGATCGATGACCTGAGAGGGAAGAAAGTGCTCTGTCTTGAACCATTTCAAGGTGTGCTCATGGTCGAGAAGCTGCTGATCCGAGATCAGGGTCTTCAGCAGACCGAGGGCGATCGGCTCATCCCTCCGGCCGATCCCCTGCAGGAACTTATAGGTCATCCCGCAGATCTCGTTGTCGATGACCAGCTTCTGAATGCTCTGGGTTGATTCGAAGTTCAGCATGCCCGCGCCGGAGATCATGTTGATCCCCTTGATTCCGGCGAGCAAGCTGCCCATTCCCGATTCCAACCCGGCCTGGGCGTCCAAAAGCTTAGCATCGCTCATGCCCATGTAGGCGTGAGTGGGCAAATTCAGATGCTTCCCGATTTCCGCGTATCCCAGGTCGATGAGCATGGTGTCGATCGAGCCCATCGGAGTCGTGCCGTGAGCCATGTCGAAGGCCGACGGGGAACCGCCCCAGATGACCGGGGCGCCGGCCTGCACGGTCTGGCTGATCACCACACCGGCCAGGGTTTCAGCGGCGTGCTGCACGATGGCCCCGAGAAGCGTTATCGGTGCGGTGGCTCCGGTCAGCGGCATGGAGACAAACTCCGAGGGGATGCCGGCCCGGGCCGCATCGATCAGGCTCTGGCAGGTCAGATCGCTCCACTTCAGTGGGGGAGAGGGGCAGGCATCGAAAATCGCCAGGGGTTTTTGCTTCAGCGCTTCCACGCTTCCACGCACGGCGATCAACATCTCCTTCATGATGTTGAAGGACTCCTTGGCGAAGGTGCCCGTGACTACCGGCTTTTTGGAGTACAGCAGAGCTAGATACAGCCGGTAACGGTCGACCATGCCCTGCGGTACGTCGGAACAGATCATGGCCGTGCTCTGAGCTCGGATGTGCTCGAGCTGGTCAACGACTTTGCTGAAGGCGACAAAATCCGGAGTCAGGGCGGGGCGGATTTCGTTCGTTTCGGGATCCAAAATGTTCAGGGCTGCAGAGCCGGGATCGAAACAGACGGTGTCGCCCCCCAATTCCACCACTTTCGCTCCTCCCGTATCGTAGAGACAGAGGGAGGAAGGTGCGCTTTTCACAGCCCTGTCGATCATGTCCGGTGACAGAAAGACCTGGCGGTGCTTTGCATCTATATCGGCACCTGCAGCTTCGAGCAACTCCAAGGCCTCCTGATTCTCCAGGAAAAAACCCAGTTCGTGGAGAATGTCCTTCGCCTCTCCGATTACCCTTTCGATGGTTTCGGAGCTCAGGACTTTGAACTCCGGTCTTATGGCTGATTCCATGATCTGCAATCCCTTTCCGGTCTATGACCTGTAGAGGTGTTTTTTAAAAAACTCCAGCTGATCCTTTACTGCCCTCTCGAAGTTGCTCCCCAGATAGATATCGAAGTGATCGATGGGGTAGCGGATGATCTGTGCTCGATTCCCCAAGCGCTTTTCAGCGGCTTGTATTTGTCGATGCGAATTAGGATCCTAGCGCAGGCTTCGTTGATAAACTCATCCGGCGCCAGAGCCTCGAAGGTGTCCCAGGCACCTGCATCGGCCATCACCGCGACGGTGCTTTCCATTCCCCCGGCTTCCCCGTCCAGCAATGGGACCTGGGCGGATACACAGGCGATCTTCTCATCCCCAGCAGCGGTTACCACCACATGCCCTCCGCTCAAGGAGGTGCCCCACAGGGCGATTTTGGCAGGATCGATTTCCTGAAGCCCTCGAAGGTAGCGGACCGCCGCCGCATAGTCCTCCTTCTGGTAGGGGATCCACACGAGCTGTCGGGGTTCCCCTCCACTTTCACCCAGGTGCCTGTAATCGAAGGCCAGTACTGCAAATCCGGCTTCCTGAAAGCAGACAGCATAGGCGGCAATGAGGCCGCAGATCATCAGACCAACGTACATAAGAACTCGCAGCAGAATCATCCCTCCTCCTCGCGGCTGAGTAATCCGTAGTATAGCAGACTGCGCAGCTGCTCCTGAAACTGGCTGAACTCGAGGGGCACCCTCTTCCAGCTTTCATCCCTGAACAGCTCTCCGAGCTTCTTCTGAACCAACCACAGGAACTCAGGGTCGATGTCGGGGCGGATCTCCCCCGTTTTCTGGGCTCGGGCGATGTTCCTGAGGTAGCCCCGCTTGAATCGTTCCTCCACAACCTTCGTGGAGAGGATCTCCCGAATGAACTCGGCGTTGATGCGGGAAGTAAACTCAACCTCCCACCGGGTCATCAGATCGATCTTCTCCGGAAAGGCTAGATCCATCTCGTTGATTTGGTCGAACTTCCTGAAGCCCTCGTCGATCCAGTTGGCCCGGATGGTCCGAATCAGCTCCACCTTGTTGGAGAAATATTTGTAGAAGGTCATCTTGCTCACTCCGGCTTCGCGGCAGATTTCCTCGACAGTGACCCGCCGGGCACCGAAGCGGGAGAAGAGCCTTTCGGCGGTGTGGAGGACCTGTTCCCGCTTGTGCGATCTCCTCGATTCTTTGGCTCTCTCCACCTTTGCTTCTTGTTCGTTTACTTACGAATACCACTATATAGACGAAAATCGTATGAATAGTAGCTAAACGTAAATAAAATGTCAATAGGGAATTGGGAGGTGGGGAGAAAGGGTTTGATTGATGGGCGAGATCCTTAGACGTCCAGCTCCCGCGGATCATCCTCCGCAGGATAGACCTTCCATTCCTGGGCTTCCAGTTCCTCCTTGGAGAGCATGTCGCCGATGATATTGACGTACTTTCCTGAAGCCTCTACGGCCACGGTACCATCGGCCAGTTTGAGCTCGGCACTTCCCTCGAAGATCCGGCGGGTGTCCCGGGTGACCCGAGCCACGATCGTCAAGGTTTGGTTCAAGGGAATCGGCGCTCTGTAGCGAAGGTGAAGCTCGACTGTCTGACCCATCGCCTCTTCGTCGTAGCGGGTTCGAATGGCCCGGCCGATCGCCTCGTCCAGGAGACCTGCGGCGATACAACCGTGAAGGCGGTCGGGATAGCCCTGGTAGGTATCTGTAGAATGGAACTGCCCAACCACCTCACCGTTCTCCAGTTCGTAAAAAGATGCCCGTAGACCCTTTGGGTTCTTCAGCCCGCAGACATAGCACATCTTGGAATTGGGCTGTTTGGCAACAACTTTCTGTTTCATTTACCACTCCTCGGTATCTCACTGCATCCCAGTATAGGAATCGGTTGAAGGGAATGCAAATGTTCGGGCGTTCAAACGGTTGTTTGATGCACCGAGCTGCCTCAGGAACAGAATCGATGATCCGCGGCGGAAAACCGGCAGGGCCTAGTCGATTGACTCACGGTCCATCCCGGTTCTACTATTGGAGCACCAACTATCCTGCAGGCGGAGGACGGAGAAGCCATGAAGAAACGCACCCTGGGTAAGACCGGACTGGAACTGTCTATCATCGGTTATGGCGGTTTTCACCTGATCGAGGTCCCTCGCAAGGAGGCCTCAAATCTTCTAAACACCTACCTCGACCGGGGGGGCAACTACATCGAAACCGCAGCTCAGTACGGCGACGGGATCTCGGAGCGCAAGATCGGCGAGGCTGTTTCCCACCGGCGCGATGAGTTCGTGCTGACGACAAAGACTGTGGACCGCACTCGGCAGGGTGCCCTGGCCAGCCTGGAGCGGAGCCTGAAGAATCTCCGCACCGATCGGGTGGATCTGTTCTTCATGCACGAGCCTCAGACCGTCGAGGAAGCCAAGCAGATCCTGGCTCCGGGAGGGGCAATGGAGGCTTTCGAAGAGGCGAAGAAGGCGGGAAAGGCGCGATTTGCGGCGATTTCCGGCCACGGCCGGCCGGCGGGCATTCAGTACTCGATCGAGAATCATCTCTACGATGTGCTCATGACCGGGTTCAACTACTTCGATCGCTTCAACTTTCCACAGGCCGAAGAGGAGCTCCTGCCCCTCTGCCTCGAGAGAGGGGTAGGGGTTCTCGGCATGAAGGCTCTGGCGGACGGCTACCTGTACCGGAATGTGGAGCCGGCAATACGCTACACCTTGAGCCTGCCCATCGCCTCTCTGGTTCTCGGGATGAATCGCCTCGACCAGCTGGAGCAGGATCTGGCCATTGCGGAAAACTTCACCCCGATGGCCGAGGAGGAGAAGGAGGAGCTGTACCGCAGCGCTCCCGAGCTTGGACGCTATGTCTGCCGTCAATGCAAGAAATGCCGGGGAGCGGACGGCTTCGCCCCCTACGAGGTCTTCCTTCTTGAAGGACTGTTCGATCGGCAGATGTCCGACTACTCGGTCCCGGACCCTCAAACCTACGCCCTGCAGGAGCGGCTCAAGCACTGGTTCGATCAGAAGGACTGGGCGCGGAATGAGTACGGAAAACTGAAGCAGAAGGGAGATCCGGAGCGGGACTACTCAGCCCTGAACATCCTCTGCTCCTACGGCATCGACGTAGATCGAAAACTGAAGATCGCCCATTCCAAGCTCGCCGGCGACGGCTATCTGTTCTGAAAAGTAGAGCCGCCTCCGTGTGTTCTGCAGTTTGTAGGATTTGGGCGATACAAAAAATCCTGTGAGGTGGGCAGCGCGAGTTGACATACTCACGGGCGCTAAACCTTGTCATAAGGAATAACAAGCTCCCCTCCACAGACTCGAACTGCCGATCTTAAGCAATAGGTACGAATAGGTACGATAGCTTTTACGAAATCGGTGGGAATTCGGTAGCAGTTTGAATTGAAAATCGACATGATTTATTGTCCAATTATCGGTACAACTAGTGTTGCTGAAGAGATAACTATGAGTGCAATAAACTACAGTGATCTTCGAAAGAATCTGAAATCAACTGTCATTTTTCATCCAAACGGGTTGCGCAAGGCGGTGGCCTTCCTCAAGGAGGTCATGATCGAGAACCCTCGCGGTGCCATGCGGGGGGATTGACACGCGCCCTGAAAATTGTTATATTCTTGACCATCGACCGTTAAAAAAGGGCTTCCCGAGGTCGAAATCGAAAAATGAATTGTGAAGCCCGATCATACTGACCTTGCATCTCCCACCCGCAGGAACAACCGGCCGGACAGTAGAATCCAAAAACGATACACCGTTCTGCTCCTCCAGTGGCGAGTATCAAAGGGCGATGATCATCATCAGGCTCTCTATTAGGAGGAGAACATGAACAAGAAAATCTATGTGGGTGGTCTGGCCTACTCCGTGACCGACGACCAGCTGCGCGAGCTCTTCGAAGCCCACGGGACCGTAGAGTCCGCTAACGTAATCACCGACAAGTACACCGACCGCTCCCGCGGCTTCGGCTTCGTAGAGATGGGCACCCAGCAGGAAGCCGAAAAGGCCATCGAGGCCATGAACGGCATTGAGCACGAGGGGCGCACCCTCACCGTCAACATGAGCAAACCCCGGACCGAAGGCGACCGTGGGGG
>JAGLQP010000106.1 GCA_023136785.1 Spirochaetales bacterium | reverse complement strand
AAGCAGATCCGCCCGCCCGCCCTCCTGAACTGTTCTATCGCCCGCCGGACCGCCTGCTTCTGATTTGCCGTGTCCCACATGTAGCCCGTGGCGTAAAAGACCTTGGTTTTCCCCAGAGCATCGATATCCAAGTCCTTCAGGCCGTACTCTCGACAGGCACCCAAGTAGGTAAACATGGTACGCTCGTGATCCGGAGTTACCAATATGACCGAACAGCCCGTGGGAAGGGTCTTTGCCACGACCTGCACGGTGATTCCCGCGGTTTCCAGGATCTGGTTGTAGTCCCTGCCCCTTTGATCGGGTCCCACCGCCCCACAGTATAGAAGCGGATCGAGGGTCTCGCCCCGATCCAGCCAGGAAATTCCCCTCAAGGTGTTGGCGGCGCTCCCGCCGGGCATGTTGGTATAGCCGTCCAATATCGACAGCACTCTCTCCATAGCCTCCCGATCCACGAGATTCATCGTACCCTTTTTCGCCGAGAGAGCCTCGAGAACGCCTGAGTCAACCGGAGCAATAAAGTCGAGCAGCGGGTTGCCGAGTCCAATTACCGAATACATACATAGCACCTCGTTCATTGACAGGGGACACAGGATTGTACTATAGTACTTCCGGTCAAGTACACACCTCGAGAGAGACTTCCAAAGGTTGATCAATGGGCTTAATCACAAGCCGGCAACTCCAACAGTACTACAGTGAGTATAAAGAACGGGAGATCACCTTCAACCATCAGGTCATCGACGTGCTCAAGCTCCTGCCCCGCGAGGTGTACCTCAAATGTCACGGCGATAAGTTACCCTGTGTGGTCTACTCCTCCTCGATGACAGGAGCGAAAATCGTGGCCAGTCTGAATGCGGCGGTGATGCAGAAGCTTCGCCTGGCCGATAATTCCGTATCCCTGCGCTTAGCTTTCCGGCGAACAGAAAAACGCGAACCCCTGTTCTTCTTCGTCCCAGCCAAGATTACCAACTACACGTTCTACAATGCCGGGAAGCCGGATCTGTACTTTCTCAGCATTGAATACACCTCCAAACCTCCGGAGGACCTGATCGAGATGCTGGGTCAGCTATTCGACGCCAACACCAATTTCCAACGGAGAAAAGACGAGCGTATCGACCTGAATCCAACAACGATCAAAGCCTTAGGTGTAGAGGGTAAAGAAGCATCACTGGTCGTAAATAAACAGGTAAAGAAGTGCATCATTCGGGATCTATCATTCTCAGGAGCAAAGGTTCTGCTCTTCGGTGCGGTTGCCGAGGATGTCCAGAAAACGGCGGTCCTTCAATTCTCTCTTACCGATCAGAAACAAAAGATCCTTATACCCGGAACGATCGTCCGTTTCGAAGAAGTGGTCAGCCGGGAAGATATCGGCGCCTTTGGAATCAGTTTCATCGAGGAGAAGACGCCGATGAGCTATAAGATGATGATCAACAACTACCTCAAAATCCACCGGCAAGCTCACGGGTAGCGACACTTAAACACCCACAGTGCAGCCAGTCCCATAAAATTTTTACGATAAAAATAAATAAATTTTAAAGGGGGGGATGACGATTAGAAGAATGAGGGATTTTCTAACTTCGGTTTCCCGGGAAAGAAGTTCGGATTCCCCCTAATCTACATATCGTCGTTTTTGGAGGGAGGTTTAGAAAAAAGAGACGAAAATTTTTCAGAGAAGAAACGGGCAGGGATGCCCGCACAAATCTAATGTTTCACGGAGGAAACAATGATAATCAACCACAACATGAGCGCGCTGTTCGCGGCGCGACAAGAAAAGATGAACACCTGGGTCCTGGACAAGAACATGGAGAAGCTGTCCTCGGGCCTGCGTATTACCCGGGCTGGAGATGACGCCTCCGGGCTGGCCGTATCGGAAAAGATGCGCAGCCAGATACGCGGCCTGCTCAGGGCGGAGAAAAATACTATGGACGGGATCTCCTTCATCCAGACAACCGAAGGGTATCTCCAAGAGAGCCAGGACATCATTCAGAGGCTGCGTGAACTTTCAGTACAGGCGGCCAACGGCATCTATTCCGACGAAGACCGCATGCAGATCCAGGTCGAGGTATCGGCCCTGGTCGACGAGGTCGACCGCATCGCCTCCCACGCCCAATTCAACGGTATGAACATACTTACCGGCCGCTTTGCCCGGGAATCCGGCGAGAACATCGTCACCGCTTCCATGTGGTTTCATATCGGGGCCAATATGGACCAGCGGGAGCGGGTATACATCGGCACGATGACCGCCGAAGGCCTCGGGCTCAAAAAGATGGGCAGCGGGGACATCATTTCCGTGTCTACACCGGATGAGTCCAACCGGTCCATCGGTGTGCTGGATGAAGCCCTCAAAGGGATCAACCGGCAGCGGGCGGACCTGGGAGCGTACCAGAACCGCCTCGAACACGCGATGAAAGGCCTGGCTGTCGGAGCCGAGAACATGCAGGCAGCGGAATCCCGAATCCGGGATGCGGATATGGCCTCGGAAATCGTAGAGTTCACCAAGAACTCGATTCTCCTTCAGGCGTCCATGGCGATGCTCGCCCAGGCGAACCTGAAACCTCAGACCATATTGCAGCTGCTAGGATAAGGGGCTATACTTAGATTTGTAAACAGACCGTTTTCTGATCTTTGAAAAACTAATCACCCTCCTGACGGTACTAGGGTATAGAGATTCTTCGATCTAAGGCCCACCGGGCTCGGGAGAGCCCGGTGGGGCGGATCGGATGAGATCTCCATACCAGACAGGAGAACAAAATGGGAACGGATTCGGAGAAGTGCGCGAATGACTCCGGAGTTCCTGTCGGTATTGCAAAGATTGGCCAAGGAGGCCTTTCTCGTCAATTCAAGGAGGGTGAGATGATAATTAACCATAATATGAGCGCGGAGTACGCCAACCGCGTCCTCAAGTTCCAGAACCGGGAAGTGAACAAGAACATTGAAAAGCTTTCCTCCGGACTGAGGATAAACAGGGCTGGCGACGACGCCTCCGGCCTGGCCGTATCCGAGAAGCTAAGATCCCAAATCCGAGGTCTGAACCAGGCAGAACGCAATATTGAAAATGCGGTCTCCTTCATACAGGCAACGGAGGGATACCTCGGAGAAACCCATGATATACTACATCGCCTCCGAGAGCTCGCTGTGCAATCCGCCAATGGCATCTACTCCGATGAGGACAGGATGCAGATCCAGGTTGAAGTATCTCAGCTCGTAGACGAGATCAACCGGATCGCCTCCCACGCACAGTTCAACGGCATGAACACCCTGACTGGGGCGTTTGCCGATCCCATGCGGGGAGGACTCGAACTTCGAACGATGTACTTTCAGGTAGGTGCAAATATGGATCAGAGAGAGCGGGTATTTATCGGAACCATGACAGCCCAGGCCCTGGGACTTCAGAGCGGACAGGTGGGAGAATCGATCTCGATTTCGACCCCTGATCAGGCCAACCGAGCGATCGGCTTGGTGGATGCCGCCCTGACAGTCGTATCCAGGCAGAGGGCAGATCTGGGCGCGTACCAAAACCGTTTCGAAATGGCGGCCAAGGGCATAGCGGTGGCAGCAGAGAATATGCAGGCCGCCGAATCGCTCATCCGGGATACGGATATGGCTGCCGAAACCGTGCAGTTCGTGAAAAACCAGATCCTGGTACAGGTCGGAACAGCTATGTTGGCTCAAGCCAACCTACAGCCGCAGACAGTACTGCAACTGCTACAATAAAAGTGCGGTAAAAACCGTTCCCGAGAGCTTAAAGAGGTTTCTGGACGTCACCTCTTTTCGCAGAATCGATGGGGGGGGTCGCGCACTCCCCTATCTTTACTTTCATGGAGGAAACAGATGGGAATCAAGATTCAAGGAGTACCCAATCAGCGAGTCTCCCAGGAATACCCAAGCACCAAGAAGCCCCGCTTTTCCGAAGCTCGAGCGAAACTCGTGCATGCTCGGCCCTCCGAAGCGGCGCCCAAAAGTGAGGACATCGGCAAGAGCCTGGATATCCTGCGGGAAGCTTTTCGGTTGTTGAACCGACGATTGAAGTTCAGCGTGAATGAGGAGATCGACCGGGTGGTCGTAAAGGTGATTGACGGAACAACCGATAAGGTTATCAAGGAGATTCCGCCGGAGGAAATTCAAAATTTGGTCGCCCGGATCAAGGAAACGATAGGGATCCTGTTCGACGAAGAGATATAAACTCAAGCACTACATTCCTTGGCAGGCGAACAGTTTTTTTCAGTAAGCGGCGTTGAATACCGTCTGCATGCATGGCCCCAAATCACGTTGTTTCATCATCCTCCTTCTGGTAGCCTCCATCGGTCACTCCCAGGGCTTTTCCATCCCCGGCGTCAGCAGTAAATACGACAGCGGAGACACGATCGAGAAGCTCGTCGAAGCCGAAAGCATTCCCCTTGCCCGGATGGAGCAGGAGAGGCAAACCTACAGAAAGCAGAAGAGAGCCTGGCTGAGTCTGAATCAGCGGATGACCACGGTCCGGAAAACCGCCGGGAATCTGTACGGATTTCAAAATCCCTTCAACAATAGGATCGCCAATTCCTCGGATAAGAGTATTTTGGCCGCCACCGCGGACCGTACCGCGGTGGAGGATGAGGTCTCGATCCAGGTCAAGAGAGTCGCCGGCGCGGACCGCTTTGTCTCCAAGTCCCTGCCGAAGGACTACAAAGCCCCCGCCGGTACCTACCGTTTTCGAGTCGGAGAGGAGGAGATCAGGATCAACTTTCGCGGCGGAACCCTGAAAGAGCTCGCCGATGCGATCAACGGAAAAGCCGGAGACTTCCTCGAAGCTTCGGTGGTCAGTGACAGCAAGACCACCCAGGTCTTTCTCATCGAAAGCAAGAAGACGGGGGCAAGAAACAGCCTGATCCTTTACGACCAGGCCGCCGCCTTCGCTGAGGAGGCGGGAATCATTGAACGGTCGCTGGAAGCCAGCCGGTCGATCCAGCTAAGCCGGCACTCTGTGGAGGGAAGCGAGATCACGGTCAGCGACGAGACCCTGACCCTGAATCCTGTCTCGGAGGCCAAGATACCCCTGCGCCCGCCCCACACGATGAAAGCCAATATGGTTCTCTCCCTCGAGGTGCGCGTACAAAGATTGCCGGAAGAAGCCTACCAAGAACCCACCCCTCCGCCGGGACCGGCGATTCCTTCGGTAGGAGGCATCGATTTCGAGGGGATAGGGGTAGAGAGCGCTCGATCCCGCACGGTTCTTCCGGCGTGGGAACCTCCCGAACCTCCCGAAAGAGTCGATGACCTGAAAATCCTCTTCGTTCAGGAGGGCGACAGCGTCACCGCCCTGCCTCCCCTGCAGGATTCCGAGCAGTTTGTTCCGCTTCAGTTCGAAGCTTCTCAACTTCCGCCGCGGATCGACAGCCTGATCGCGCGCAACCGCAACACCCATCGGATCGTCGAGATCCGCAATATCCGCATCTACGACAAGACCGCCAGAGGTGACTACAGGGCCGTCAATCCTCTGTCCTCGGCGGAAGATGCGGTGATCGTCATGAACGGAATCGAGATAACCCGGGAAAGCAATGAAATCGACGATCTGCTTCCCGGTGTCAATATCACCCTTCACGGCTCCGGGGATCAACCGGTCTCCCTGTCTGTGTCAAGAGACCTGGAATCCATAAAGGAGGGATTGTTCAATTTCATCGGCTACTACAATCAGCTTCTCATGCACATCGACATTCTCACCCGCCAGGACGAGGGGGCCTTGGAGGCCGCCGTGTTTCTGGACGATGATGAAAAGGAACAGGCCGAGGAAGATCTGGGTCTGTTCCGGGGCAACACAACCCTTATGCAGCTGAAATCCCGACTCCAACGTATCATGATGGATCCTCATCCCACGGACGGGGGGCGGCACTTGAGCTTGCTCGCTCAGATCGGGATCAGCACCTCGGGCGGGCGGTTCCAAACCTCGGGCCTGGTGGATCGAACCCGACTTCGGGGATACCTGCAAATCGATGAAGACAAATTGGAGGAGTCGGTCAACCGCATGGGCGATTGGATCAAGCAGCTGTTCGGGTACGACAGCGACAACGACCTGGCAATAGACTCCGGCGCTGCTTACCAGATAGACAAGTACCTGAAAGCTTACGTAGAGGTCGGCGGCATCGTATCAAGCCGGATGGCCGTTTTGGATAACTCGATCGCCCGGAAAGATCGGGAAATCGAAAGATACAACGAACATCTGGAGGACTACGAAGCGGCTTTGAGAATAAAATTCGGCGCCATGGAAGGCGCCCTAAATAATCTTGAGAAATCCTCCCAAGCGATCGAAAATTTAAACAGACGCAATGATTAGAGGAGACAACCAACGTGGATATCAGGATTAACGATCAAAATCTCGACTTTACGATCGAAAACAACGAAACCTTGGGCGATGTGGTAAAGGATATCGAAGCCTGGTTGGACGGCTCTGATCTAGTGCTCTACTCAGTGAAACACCAAGACCAGGATCTCCTATCCCAGCCCTACGAGGAGTGGGCTAAAACACCTCACAGTGAAGTGGGTACCCTGAACGTCATGGTGAAACACACCCGGGAGCTCACCATACTAAACCTTCAGACCATCCTCGAGTACCTGGATCTGCTTAAGCAGGCAACAACCTCTGGAATTGGAAAGCTTCTTGGC
>JAGLQP010000105.1 GCA_023136785.1 Spirochaetales bacterium | reverse complement strand
CTGCACCTGGCGATCCGCCAGGTTTTCGTAGGGCTCCAGGGTGATCTGGTTCCGCCTGGCCCGGCCGATTCGGATTCGCCCCTCATTGAGAATGAACTCCTTGCCCTTCAAGCGGCCGTTCAACACCCTCAAAATCCCGAAGGCCATGCTTCGCTCGATGATCCCGTAGAACAGGCCTATGGCTACTCCCAGAACGATCAGGCCGATCAGTCGGGAAGGAAAGGCTTGCGGCAGGAACAGGCGGGAGTACTCCAGCGCGAAGCCGCCTATCAGGCCGCCGAGAAGGCCGCCGAGAAAACCGATGCCCATTTTTTTCGCAGAACCGGCCCGGAAACCTTCGGCCAAGCCCACGAAGATACCGAGGAAAGCCCAGCCGATCGCCCGGGATATCGGCAGGCCTACCTGTTGGAAGCTGCGGTAGGAGCTCAAGAATAGGCCGCCAACCAGGAACAGGGCGGCCTGTCCGATCAACAGACCGATGATTCCCCCAATCAGGCCGACGATCGCTCCGACGAACATCCCGACCAGGATTCTGGATCGGACCCGGGCGAAGATCCCTGCGGCGGCTCCGAAGAAGGCGCCCATCAGGATTCCCGCCGCGGCGCCGAGTACGGCGACGAACAGCAGGTAGGAGTGAAAGCGAGCCTGACTGGCCACGATCAGCTCGGTCAGCGGCCAGGCCGCTACCCCACCGAGTATTCCTAGACAGAGTAGGATCAGTCTTCGCAATCCTGTGCTCATAGACACCTCCTGTTATTCGATAACTACATCAAGAACCTTTGCGGATTTGTCATAATGTACGTTCACCTGCACATTTTTTTCTGAAAAGATTGTGACCGGGAGGCTGTGGGACAGCTGGTCGCCCCGCTTCACGGTCAACAGATATTCCCCCGGATCGAGGATCAGCTCCCGGGGTCCCGCTTCCAGCGGCTCCAGAGCGCTGTAGATCCGCTCCCTGCCGCCGCTCAGGTAAGACGGAGAATCATCCAGCAGGATCCGAAGACCATCGGCATCGGAATTGATCGTTAACGTACCGGGGTAGGGGATCAGATGCACCTGGAGCTGAAGCAGCGGCTGATAAGGCTTTATCCCCAAGTTGAAGGTCTGGGGGTAGTAGCCGGCGCGTTCGACCTTGAAACGGTAGCCGGCACCTGTGGTCAGAGAACCGGCGATCTTTCGATTCCAACGGATCCAGCGGTCGTTCAGAAAGACGAAGAAGGCTGTAGAGTCAGTCAGCTCTGCGCCGCTGCGGATATCCGATACGGTATAGCGGACTTCGAGGGGCAGGGGCGGAGTCTGCTCCAGCCGGATCTCTAAACGCTTCCCCGAGGAGGTATCGAGATGTTGCTTCTGCAGGGAACGGGAGCCGAGGAAGAAGGACTCCCAGTGCAGCTGACCCTCCAGATTCACCTTCAGCCTGTATCTGCCCGTTTCGAGGTACAGACGTTCCGACTCCAGAATGTAGCTGTCCTCCTGCTGCTCATTCTGTTTGGACCGAAAGCGGAAGGCCGCATCCTCGATGCGTACCAGTTCTCCCTCCGCTTCCCGGTACAGCACCGCGGCGATATAGATGTCTTCCGGATCCTTGTAGGAGGAGGGAATGCGAGCGGAAACAACGAAGGATCCGTATCGATCGGGTTGAAGAATTTCGTAGTGATATCCCTTCAGATACAGGTAGTACCCGCCTGCGGAAAGTATTGCGCCCAGGATCAGTGCAAAAAGAACCCAGAACATCCAGGTACGTCTGGGTTTGTAGATGTCGCCGATCTCTCTGCCCTGGATCACCCGTTTGAGAGCCCTCTTGATCGAAGCGGGATCCCTGCGTTTGATCCTCCGCTGAAGACGGCGGATGATCTGACGCAGGTCCTGGAAACGACGACGCCGGTTTGGTTTCATGGATTTGGCGATGATTTTGCTTAAAGCCGGGGCGGTCTTGGGATTGATCCGCTTCGGTGGTGTGTACTTTCCCTTGTGGATCAGGGCGATCGTTTCCGCGTTGAAGCTGCCGGGAAAGGGAGTCTTGCCGGTGAGCATCTCGTAGAGCACGACTCCCAGAGAGTAGATGTCGGCCCGCTGGTCCACGCTCTTGGCGTTGTCGATCTGTTCCGGGGGGATGTAGGACGGTGTTCCCAGGGTCATGCCGTCCCGGGTCAGACCTTCCTCGCTGTCCTCCATAGAGGTGGCGATGCCGAAGTCGACCAGCTTGACCTCTCCCTGATTGGAGATGAGGATGTTTCCGGGCTTCATGTCCCTGTGGATCACCCCTTTTTCGTGGGCGTGCTGCAGAGCCTTGCACACCTCGTAGAAGATCAGCGCCGCCGCTTCGTTGGAGAGGTAGCGCTCCCGCTTGATCAGTTGCTCGAGGGATACCCCGTCGACGAACTCCTCTGCGATGTAGTAGGAGGAGCCGTCTTTGAAGTGGTCGTACACCTGCACGATGTTGTCGTGCTTGAAGTCCATCATAATACGGGCTTCCCGCCTGAAGCGTTCGATGAACTGGGGACTGCCTCTTAGGGTGAGCTTCTTGAGCAGGACAAACCGGTTCAGGGTGGGATGTTTGGCCTTGTACACCGCACCCATGCCGCCCTGGGCGATTTTAGAGACGATCGTGTACTTACCTACTTTTTTAATTGGTTTAGCTGGTTTCTTCATCATCGATCAGTTCTCGGAACGCCTCCCTATTCAATTCACGGATATCTCGATCCAGGTCGATCGCCTCTGCCGCCGGCAGTACCGCTACGACGTACCGATCCGGATCGTGAATCTGCACGTAACGGCCGTCGGATCTCAAGTTGTAGCCTCCCCGCACGGTGCGGTGTCCGCCGAAGTGGTATGCCGTTTCGGCGGCCTCCGACTCCAGGTAGTGATCCAGCATCTGTTGAACGCTTCCCGGCTCCGCTTCGTCATTGTCCGTCCAGGTCAAACCGTACACCACCTGAGGCTGCCTGCGGTATTCGATAACCTCGTGTTCCGGCATAAACCAAGCCGGCTCGGCGTGGGAGGCCAGGAAGTTGCCGCCCACGGCCAGAAGGGGGAACTTCTTTTCCAGTTCGGCATAGGCATTGAGGATCTCCTCCCCGTAGAAGTGATCCATGTAGATCTTGACCATCAGCCCTTCGTTGGCAAACTTGAGAAAGGGAAAGTTGCCCTCTCCCTGTTCGTTGGCAACGTTCTCGTGATTGCCTTTGAGGAAGTGAAAATGATTCGGGAACTGCCTCTTTAATGTCATGACCATCTCCATGACCCCGAGACTCTCCCTCATCTCATCATCCATATGGCTGTGTTTGCGGTAGCCTCCCTTGAACTCCTCCAGGGCAGCCTGCCAGCGCAGGGCTGCCCTGCCTTCGGCGTGAAAACCATCTCCCAGGCAGAGGATCTGCAGCCCGCCGGCGGCCAACCTGTCTACCGCCGGGCTGCCCTGCTCGTCCTCGAAGGCCAGCACGCTCAAGACCAACTCCATTCGGGCGTGCAGATCCGGCACCAGTATGGTAGGGATCTCAGGGTAGAGCCGGAGCAGCCCTCCGGGTAGACCTTCCCTCTCGCGGGGGCGAATCTCCTCCGGTTCTTTGTCCAGCACCTCGGCGGTCGCCAGGGTTTCTTCGAGAAGCTCTTTCGGCTCCGGAGGCCGGCCCCGGCCGTAGATCCGCTTCAGGCTGTTGATGAGCTCGGCTGTGCTTCCGGGTTCCAGTTTGAGTCTACTCCAAATCGAGGTTCTTGTTTACCTCGACGAATCCTTCGGCAAGGATCATGGTAGCCTTGGTGATTTGTTCTTCCTGCTCTTCGGGATCCAGATCCCCGGTGGTCACGGCGATCTTGAAGATCGGTGAAGAGCTCTGGATAGGTCCGGGGGAGAAGCTCACCATTTCTCCAACACTCACGTCGCTGGATAGTTGGGAGTTGTCTTTGTCGGCCGTTTCCGGCACGTCCTGGCGCAGGCCGATGCTGGCGTACTGAACGGTACGTCCCCCCTCCCGGATCGGACCGATGTTCAAAAGAGATCCGGAATAGGTCATGGCCAGGCAGCCCTGCTCGTCGTATTGATCGAGCTCCTCGACCTCCTTCATATTCATCTCCGCCAGCTGGTTTTCTAACAGTTCCTTTTTGTCCAGCCAGCCCTGGGCGATCATCTCCACCGATTCCTCGGTGTCGGGCAGGCCCGAAGATTTTGTGATCTGCCGAATGTGATACTGCACTTCTGCCGGAATTTGATCTAGATACTCACCCATGGGTTCCTCCTCGTCGCGGGTTCTCGCTTCTAGTATAACCCACCAGCGGAGAAACGACAGCGTATAAAACACATTTTCCCTTGTTTCTTTGCAGGGATGGAGTACACTAGTTGTACAAGGAGGATTTCTCATGGAGCCTGACAGCCTGCCGCCGGAAGTGTATCTGGAAATTTTGAGCGGTGACCGGGAGGGAGAGTTGTTTCCCATCACCCACAAGACCGTGACCATCGGTCGGGATCCCCGGTGCGACCTCCATCTTCCCGATCCCTACATCTCCCGAAAACACTGCCAGGTCGTATTCCGGGGCGACCACTTCACAGTGGTGGATCTGGGCAGCCTGAACAAGACGCGGGTCAAGGAGAAGGAGTACATCCAGAAAAACATGAAAGACGGCTACGTCCTGAGCATCGGAAAGACTCAGTTGCGCTTCGTCTGGGCGAACGCCAATGCCTGGCTGGCCGAGTTCGGGGTCGATGAAGCGGAGGAGGAAAGTGGTGAGTGATGAGATTCGCGGGTTTTCGGCCACCGTCCGCTCCCATCTGAAAAAGATCACCCGCAGCTCGGGACTTCCCGATACCGAAGAGTCCTTCCAGAAGATGGCTTCCGTATGGTTGGAAAAGAGAAGGCTGTTCGAAGAGCAGATCCGGGCGCTGGACATGGTAGAGATCGAATCCTTTGCCAGTGACGATCCGCGGGGAGCGTTGCTTCTGTCCTACTCCGGTTCCCTGATCAGCCTGGGCACGCTCTCCGGGGGCGGCAGACGGGTGGAGTATGCCAGCATCTCTCTACGCGCCGATGTTCCCGACCTTGTGGTCATGGACAGCAGCGGGTTGGCCGGGGACATTCGGATCGACAGCGAAGCTCAGTTCTCGAGCGGTCAGGTCCGCAGCACCTCCAGCCTGTTAAAGATCGTCGTCTGTCCGGCAGAGGTCAGCCCGGAGGAGCAGGAGAAGCGTATCCGGGAGGCCACGATTTTCCTGACCAATGGATTCGTCAAGATCAACAGAACCGTTCTGTCCCCGGGCCCGAGCCTTCCCGATCAGTTTAACAGCAAGGCGATCGTCGCCTACCTGGCCAAGAAGAACGGGTTGACTCAAAAACAGGCTCGCCAGATAATGACGGACTACTTGACAATGATTGAATCGGGAGTCTTGCTCGGGGAACGGGTTCCCTTGGGCAAGATCGGTAGATTGTACCTGAAAAAGCGCCCGCCCCGAAAAGCGCGGGTGGTGGTCAACCCGGCAACGGGCAAGAAAATGACCATTCAAGCTCGGCCGGAGGAGGCGGTTCCCAAGATCTCCTTCAGCCGTTCCCTGAAAAGTAGGGCCCGCCAGGTCGAGCTGGGATAAGCAGGGCAGCGGCCCACCGTATGAACTGGCAAAACATTGTGGATAACTGGCGGGAACTGCTGTTCAGCGGCGGGCTCCTTGTCGGCGCGGTCTTGATTGCCCTGCTGCTGCACCTGGTCTTCTTTCTGATCACAGGAATACGGCTTCGCCGGAACGCCGAGAAAGGCGGATTGATCTTTCGCTCGGTGGTACACCACATCAAAGGCCCCTTGCGTTTGGGATTGCCTCTGCTGGCAGTGCTCGTGGTTCTTCCCTTTGTCTCGCTGCCGGAGCATCTGCTCGATCTGCTGCGCCACCTGGCAAGTATTCTCACTATCTTCACCATCTCCTGGATCGTAATCCGCTCCGCCTCCGTATTGGAAGACTACCTGTTCGACAAGTACAGAATCGATTCCGAAAACAACCTCAAGGCCCGCAAGATCCAAACCCAGATGGTCTATCTGAAACGGGTGTTCGCCATCATTGTCGGCGTGATCGCCCTGGCCCTGATCTTGATGAACTTCGCGAAGGTCAGGCAGTTAGGCACGACAATCCTGGCCTCTGCCGGTATCGTGGGCATTGTTCTCGGTTTTGCCTCACAGCGTTCGATTGCTTTGTTGTTCGCCGGGTTTCAGGTCGCTTTGACCCAGCCGATCCGTATAGACGATGTGGTGATCGTTGAAAACGAATGGGGAAAAATTGAGGAAATTACCCTCACTTACGTCGTGGTCCGCGTCTGGGACAAGCGTAGGCTGGTGATTCCCATCTCCTATTTTATCGAGAAACCCTTTCAGAATTGGACCCGGGTCTCCGCCGACCTGTTGGGTACGGTATACCTGTACTGCGACTACAGCGTTCCCGTACAGGCGGTTCGGGAGGAGCTGCAGCGGATATTGGAGCAGGCCGAGGACTGGGATGGACAGGTTTCCGGCGTTCAGGTGACCGACACCACCGAACAAACCATGGCTGTCCGTGCCCTGATGAGTGCAAGCGATGCTTCCCGTCTCTGGAATCTACGCTGCCGGGTGAGGGAGAAGCTGATCAATTTCATCCAGAGGGATTTCCCCGAAAGTTTGCCTCGTTTTCGGGCGGAGTTTAGTGAAAAACCGGAGG
>JAGLQP010000104.1 GCA_023136785.1 Spirochaetales bacterium | reverse complement strand
GTCCTGATACTTGCCGGTTGTTATGTACAGCGACAACAGGTTGAGTTTCAACTCCTGGTTGTCCCCCTCCAGTTTCAACCCTTCCAGGTAGGCCAGGCGGGCGCGTTCAAATTCCCCCGTCACAACTGCAAGATTTCCTGTCAAATTATACAAGGAAACGGATTCCTGTTCTTCCAGCAGTCGGTTCAGCAGCTCTTCGGCCCGCATGATCATGTCCAATTCAATGCAGCAGGCTGCGCAGTTCTGCATATAGTCCCTTCGCTCCGGAGCCAACTCAAGGGCCTTATCGTAGTCCAGTACAGCCGAGGAGTACCTCTTGAGCTCCACCTGACAGTTCCCCCTCTGGTTGTACAACGAGGCCATTTCTTCCGCAGTCCCACCCACGGTTTCTATCCCTTCGGAGAGAAGCTGCAGCGCTTCCTCGCCCCGGTCCAGTTTGGTCAGACATTCGGCATAATTTCTGTAGATATCGGCTTGCTCCGGGGCGGATTCCTTGGCCTTTTGAAAGCACTGGAGGGCTTCGGCGAAGCGTTCCTCTTTGAGCAGCACCTGGCCGCGGAGATTGTTGATCCACGGATCCTCGGCATCGAGAGCGTATGCCTTCTCCAGAGCATCACCCGGATCTTCACCGAGAAGAAACCGGCTTTCTGCCAGCCTAAACCAGTACAGGGGATAGGCGGGATCGATTTCAGCGGCTTTGGCCAGATGAAACTCGGCTTTTTTTCTCTCGTTTTTGTCGATCAACAGCAAAGCGTACAGGTAATGTGCCCCGCTGTCGGAATACCCGGATGCAATTACCTCGGAAAACAGGATTTCAGCCTGATTTTTCTTTCCCTCGTGGAAGAGCATTTTTCCCTCGAAGGACTTCAGTTCATAGGCGTGGTCGGAATCCGGCGGCACCAGTTTGCCAACCCGGGCAAGAACCAGGGACAGCTCGTCGTACAATTCCTGTCGGAACAGCCGGCGAGCGGCTTCGAGGTAGGTTTGGAGGGCGCTCTCCGTATCCTCCGCGCGCTCCTGACAACGGGCCAGGCTCACCCAAAATACAGCGTTCTCGGAATCGAGCTCAGCGGCCTCCCGATACCGGGCGCCGGCTTTTTCCCAGTTGCCCAGATTATACTCACATCCTCCGAGAAGATTCCGCAGCTGCGCGTCTTCGGGATACCGCGGCAGGATCGATTCGATGTAGTCTCTGCAGATCAGGTAATCCCCGTCCAGGAACAGAACGTCCGCCTTCTCGAGAGGCACTTGAGAATCGTCAGGTTGCAGCTCGAGAACCCTGTCAAAGCAGGCCAGGCTTTCCGGATACGCTTTGAGCTGAGTGTACGCTCGAGCAAGCAGCAAGTGAGCCTCCTCAGAGTCAGGGATTTGCTTTACCACACTCTTCAGCTGTGCGACGGCCTCTGAATACTTGGCCATGTCGATGAAGGTGCGGGCCAGGGTGATTCTGGACTCCGGAGGAACAGGAATGTAGCGGGTCCAGCGCAGATACTCCTGCTCGACTTCAACGGGCCGGGACTCAATCTTAATATTATCCAGATAAAAAGACCCCTCGTTCTTCTCCTCGTAGTTCTGGGCGGCGAATCCAATAAATCCCGACTTCAGGGTATCGTCGGACATATCCGCCAGCCACTCATCGCCGAGATAAAAGGAAAAGGTACTGTTCCTGGCAATGATCCGCAGTTCGGCAGACCCTTCTTCTATTGATGGAACAGTCGTCCATTCGATCAGATGAACCGGATTTCTGTTGAACACCACGTCGAAACGAAAGTAGCCGCGGTTGGATAAAAGAAAATAGTAGAAGTTGTCCTCGTTATTGTAGCGAAATACGAACCCTGCAGAGGAGTGTCCGTTCTCCCCCCCGATGTGCAAGTTTGCTTCTATCACGAAATCGGCGTACTGGTAGGGACTGATGACCCAGGCAAAACAACTCGGTTTATGGATTTCCAGCTCCAGCCGTCTCTTCCTGACCCTGGCTCTGTAATCCGGTGCGACTTCAGTGGGAAAGCGTTTTTTCTGAAACCGGCGGAAGCCGGAGCGCCACGTCTCCTGCAGCAAACTATCCGGATCCACACTCTTCTTCTTACGAAATAGCAACCTCGTCTCTCCAGTCCTTAAAGGTTAGTCCGGAATCAAGGAGGTAGGAATGGGTGCGTTAGAGCTCGAACTCTTTCTTCAGGGTTCGGATTTTATCGCGCAGCTCCGCGGCCAGCTCGTAGTTCTCCTCTTCAACAGCTGCCTCCAGTTCCTTCTTGAGTTGATCGAGAGGAGACACTTTCTGTTCCAAAACCTGTTTCAAGGTTGACCGGAGATATTTCAACGAACGGATCCGTTCGAATTGAAATGCCGGTGTGTCGATATTCGGCATGTTTTCGATCTCTTCTATCGCAGATTCAAGGATCTCCTTAGCTGCTGCCGTCAGCTGCTGATGCAGGGAAATCATCGCCTTGGCTATGGCAAACATGCGAAAGATGTAGGGACGATATTGAAGGATCTCCTTCTTATCGTCTTCATTCTCTGCATACTTATCCAGCAGATCACAGATCTGCAGGTTGTGTTCCGTATCCCGGGCTGTACGCTCGAAATCCCCGATCTGAAACAGAACGAGGTACCGATAGTAGTAGATGATGCCTTCGTTCTGAAGCAGCTGGAACTGCTCGTGGGAAACCTGAAATCCCTCGTCGGTACCATTCGCATCTGTGTAGTCCTGAAGCTTCTCCTGCAGGACTTCGAGGTAACACTCCTTACCCTCGTAGGTTTTTCCGTCGGGTCGGCTGTCCAGCTCATATTGCTCGATTCCTAGGGGTTGCCGGATCTGCAGCACCTCGCGACCGTCATTAGCCTGAATGATGCGCACCTGATTGTCCGGATCAAACTCCCAGGACTTAAGTATGTCAGTGATATCTCCAGCCAAGGTAAAACTTCCTGAGCTCAAATATACAGCATAATCTGCCAGGAGGCTACCGCAGCGGGTGGTTCACACTGTGAATCACCTTTCCCTCGCTCAGGTACTGTCCGATCTGCCGGGCTACCATCTCCGCCACTACGATCTGGGCTTCCTCCGTCGTTGCCCCGATATGAGGGGTCGAGACGACCCCCGGATGATTCACCAACGACCAATCTTCGGGCGGCTCTTTTTCATACACATCGATTCCCACGCCGGCTACCCTTCCCTCTTCCAGAGCTTGGAGTAGATCCGATTCGACCACGATTCCGCCCCGTGCGCAGTTGATCAGGAATACTCCGGATTTCATCTTGGCGAATGCTTCCCGATTGATCATTCCGGCTGTTTGTTCGTTCTTCGGGAGGTGCAGGCTGATGTAGTCACTCTCCCGATACAGCTCGTCGAGCCCACAGAGATCGGTTCCGATCTCCTTTGCTTTTTCCGGAGAAACGAAGGGGTCGTAGGCCAACACCTTCATGTCCAGGACAAGCGCCTTACGGGCTACCCGAGCTCCCACCTGACCGATGCCCACCAGCCCCAGAGTCTTCCCACCAAGCTCTCTGCCCTTGTAGCTCTTCTTTTCCCAGCGCCCGGCCTTCATCCCCTCCACAGTGGCGGTTAATCTACGGGCCAGGGATAACATCATGCCGATGGCAAGCTCAGCCACGGCGTTGGCATTGCCGCCGGGGGTATTCATTACCAGGATGCCTCGTTCTGTGGCCTCCTGCACGTCGATATTATCCACCCCGGCTCCGGCCCTGCCGATCACCTTGAGCCGTTTCGCCGCCGCGATGACCTCGGCGGTCACCTTGGTTGCCGAACGTACCACTATAGCTTCGTACCCGGGAACTTCCAGCAGAAGCTGTTCGGGACTCAAGCCCGGTTTTTCCTCCACCTCTATGCCGGAGAAAGATCTGAGCGTTTCCGCACAGATTGGGTCTGTCCTGTCCAAAATCAATACTTTCATAAGGGCTATGTATACCGGGAGATCGCAGATTATTCAATACTTCCCTTTAACCTCAACTCCTTAATGGAATGGAGGTTACACCCGATGGCAGACCCCTTCGGAAGAGGCGTTATTTGTTCACGGAAACCTTTGTGGTAATGGCCCTCGCCGAATACAAATTGCAGATACCTATAATTGAAGCTTGTTTCCCATAATTATAAACTGTGAACGACTAATCGTAATGTGGAGGCAATCGTATGCAAAAAGTCGGCTTGATCGGTCCGGGAAAAATGGGCCGAGGTATCGCCAGGAATCTCATGAAAGCGGGTTATCCTCTATCGGTCCACAAGCGGTCTATCCGCGAGGATGATCCGGTGGTACAAGAACTTGGGTCCCAAGGAGCTATACTCAGTGAGAATCTCCAGGACATTTATGCCACCGTAGAGGTACTCATGACCTGCCTGCCCTCATCCAGGGAGGTAGAAGAAGTGCTGATTAGAGACGAGAGCCTCCTGCATGCAGCTGAAACAACAGTCTCTGTGGTGCTGGATTTCACAACAGCACGGCCTGCTTCAACGAGACACGTCTATGCAGAACTGGCAAAGCGAAACATCTCCGTAGTCGATACACCGATGACCGGCGGACCTGAGCAGGCTGAAGAAGGAGCTCTGAATCTTGCAGTCGGCGGGGATCGATCTGTGTACATTGAAATGGAGCCCCTCCTTAAATGCATCGCGAAGAACATAGTTTACTGTGGACCTTCCGGGTGTGGCCACACGGTGAAGCTTCTCAACAACTTCCTCGGCATGTTGAATCGCTGCTCGGCCTCAGCATCCTGTCTGATCGCCGAACGTGCAGGGATTGGCAGAGAGGATCTGCTGGAGTTCATCCGAATTAGCGGGGGATACAGTCGCGGATTTGAATCTCAACTGAGCATGATACTAGAGGATGACTTTTCTCCTAGATTCACCTCCGCTCTCGCTCTCAAGGATATGCGTTATCTGCAGGAGCTGTTCAAAGAGAAAAGACTGATATACCCCATCATTGATGATCTTGTTTCCCTTCTGGCCGAAACAAGCGCGGGCGGCTTTTCAGATATGGATATGGGTGCTGTCTACCTATACCTTAAAGAACGAAAGTCCTGAGGAGCTTGTATGCTGGCATTAATGAAGACGGCGGCTGGTCCGGGACACCTTGAAGGAGCCGATGTATACCTGGGGTGTCAATTTTTGTTTCATGGATTGCCTCGACCAGGGCCAAGAAATTCGCCGTCGAGACCTCCTCATGGATGTTGTGGCTCGAACCGCAGATGTAACCACCGCCCCGGCCCAACCTTCGAATGTGCTTCTCCACATCCAATCTAACCTCATCCTCTGTCCCGTGGGCGAGCACACCAGGTCGATACTTTGTCGTTGACTCGGTCATTCATGACTTTGGCGATTCTGACCGGGGACTTCGCCGTCGGCTCTTTCCGGTTTGATACGTTATATGATTGTACATATGTTTTCGTGCTTCATCCGCGTCCTGCCGCTCAATCGCCTGGTAAATCATCTCGTGCTCTTTTATCACTTCATCGAGCCGGACCTTTGTTGCTAGAATCTGAGCCGGCACCTTGTGACGAAACTGACCGACAATAAACTCCCCAAGAATATCCATCACCGGATTATGGGTAGCTCGAAGAACAGCGATATGAAACGCTTGGTCGAGGCCCCCCTCCTTCTTTTCTTGCATGGTCGACGCCTTCATTCTCTCCAGCTCATCGAGTATGACTAGAAGATCCCGGGCCGTTCTCCGTTCAGCAGCGATAGCCGCAACCGCACTCTCCACTGCTGCTCGAGCCTGAATCAGATCTTCAACCGAGTAGCCCGTGGTTTCGAGATGCCAGCGGATTGGATCGCTCAGTTCGTCGATCGATGGCGCTTTGATCAGGGTCCCGCCTTTCCGACGGGTTTCGACCAATCCGTGTTGGGCCAATACGCTTAAGCCCTCCCGAAGCATTCGTATACCGATATCCAGGTGCTCGGAAAGCACTTTATGGGTCGGCAGACGATCCCCTGGTTGTAATTCATTGTCGAGGATAAATCGGCGGATCTTATGCACCACCGACGAGCCCTTGAGTGTTTGCGTATTTTTTTCGTTGCTCATATTTTTAAATCGTTATGGTAAACCATCTTGAGTAAAACACAAATGAGGTACATACACAACTACTGATGACAGATTATCAAAAAAAGATGTCATTTTTTACATTTATTCTGTCACTAGTAGTTGAGTTCAAATTACTTTTTTGCTTTAATTGGGTCAAGACCTGCATTTATCATCGTACACAACCTCAGAGATCTAGTTGTGAAACCGAGAATCGTTGTATGAGCAAACAAGAAGGAGATCGGACTCATGGCAGACTATGAATCTAGGTGCTTTGTATACTACGAACCCGGCGTGGTAAAACTGGAAACCTGGAACATCACCTGCGGGCCAACCGACATCGTCCTTAAAATCGAGGCATGTGGACGCTGTGGAACGGATCGCCGCCTGTACAGAAAAACGCATCCTCGGGTCAAGACACCGACGATACTCGGCCATGAGCTTGTCGGGACCGTTGTGGAGGTCGGTTCTCAGGTCTCCGGTCTTTCTCAAGGCATTGGTTATATGGAAGGGAAGACTCTCCCGACGGAGCGGTTAATCCCCGCTGTTGGAACTCGTGTTACAGTCCAGGGTAGGGCAGCTCGCCACTGGCAGGGTCTTATGTTGATGAAAGAGCCCATACAAAATCTGACCTTCTGGATACCTGGAGCTTACGCCCAGTATATGAAAGTTCC
>JAGLQP010000103.1 GCA_023136785.1 Spirochaetales bacterium | reverse complement strand
CTCAACGCCCAAGCCATGAAGCAGAAAGTCGATCCGGAAAAGAGGCAGGAGCTGATCGAGGAGGGGAAAAGTCTAAAAGAGCAGATTTCCGGCCTCGAACAGACCCTGGAAACCCTTCGGGATGAATTGAACTCAGAAGTTGACAAGATTCCCAACCTCTCTCATCCCGAGGCCCCTATCGGGAAGGGGGATGAGGACAACCGGGAGCTGAAACGTTGGGGCGAACCGAAGACCTTTTCCTTTCCGGCCAAGGATCATCTTCAGCTGGCTCAAGAGCTCGACTTGATCGATTTCGAGACAGCCGCCAGGGTCAGCGGTCCCAAATTCTACTATCTGAAAAACGAGGCGGTGTTTCTCGAGCTGGCCCTGACCCGCTATGCTCTGGATATTCTCCAAAGCGAAGGATTTGTGTTGACCATCACTCCGGATATCGCCAAGGAAGAAGTGGTCGAAGGAATCGGATTCAACCCCCGGGGCGAAGAGTCCAATATCTACACGGTGGAGGGAACCGGCACCTGTCTGGTCGGTACGGCCGAGATCACCCTTGGCGGATACTATGCCGGACAAATCCTCGATGCAGACGAGCTTCCTATCAAGATGGCCGGGATCTCTCACTGCTTCCGCCGGGAGGCGGGAGCTGCCGGACAGTATTCCAAGGGGCTGTACAGGGTGCACCAGTTCAGCAAAGTGGAGATGTTCATCTTCTGCAAACCCGACCAGTCCGAACAGATGCATCATTATCTCCTCGAGCTGGAGGAGAGGATTTTTCAAGGCCTGGAGATCCCCTACCGGGTTGTCGACACCTGTACCGGCGAGCTCGGCGGACCGGCCTACCGCAAGTTCGACGTGGAAGCCTGGATGCCCGGGCGCGGAGAGAGAGGAGACTGGGGAGAGATCACCAGCGCTTCCAACTGTACCGACTACCAGGCCCGGCGCCTGGCCATCCGCTTCAAGGAGGAGGGAAAGAACGTATTCGTCCACATGCTCAATGGCACAGCCGTGGCGATCTCTAGAGCTCTGATCTCTATCCTGGAAAACCATCAGCAGGCCGACGGGTCGGTGTGCATCCCGAAGAAACTCATTCCCTACACGGGATTTGACAGGATCCCGCGGAAGGCGGAATCCTGAGCGGGTATCCGCTAGTCACGGTAGACCAATAATTCGTAAATAGCTATCTTATATAGAGAAGACTCACCAAAAGGATAGACATGAAAACCCCGATCGAGACCCTGCGAGAATCCGGGTACAAGGTGTACTACAGCAATACCTCGGCTCTGGACCGGTATTTCCGGGTTCCTTCCGGGTCATCGGCCTACCTGTTGACCGACTCCTCCCTGATCAATCTGGCCGGCGCCTTCGAGGATCTGGAGTATCCCGGCTTGGTATATGAAGAGGCTCTGATCCGCCAGGGTAAGAATCGCTACCTGCTCCACTGCTACGACGATGATGTAGTTCCGCCGCCCAGACCGTTCACCGTCCAGGAGCTTCTCTACGACCCGGATCGGGACGTTTTCTTCGACCCACTGGATGTTTATACGGATCTGCGTAAACAGCAGCTGGTACGGCAGAAAGGGGGCTCCTCCCTGCTGTACCTGGCGGAGGCGGCGGTGCTGAGCTCCCGTTATCACTACGTCGTGGATCCCGAGGCCTATCCCCTTGAACCACCCTTTGCAGAACCGGATGCCGCCTTCCAGCGGGAGCTCCTCGTGTCGGTGCTGTCGGGCAGCAATCCCCAAAAGGGACTGTCCCTCCTGTACAGAAGCGGCTTCATCGAGGCCTACTGGCCTGTGCTGCAGAAGATGTCCGGCATCCCTCACCACAAGGACTACCACCCGGAAGGAAACGGCTGGGAACACACCCTGGAGACCTTCAAGTACCGAAAGGGTCACGATCCGGTGCTCTCCCTCGCCCTCCTGTTTCACGATATCGGAAAACCCGTGGCCTCAAGCACTCCGGAACGAGCCTTCGACGGCCACGCCGAACTGGGCTCGAAGATCGCCGCACGGTTTCTCGGCCGTCTCGGCTTCGATTTTTCACTGATCCGGGAGGTCACCTTTCTCATTCACTACCACATGATGCCGGCAGCCTTGAAGCAGCTCCCCATCTATCGCTCCGAGCGGATCATGGATTCACCCCTGTTCCCCCTGCTGCTCGAACTGTATCGGGCGGATCTATCCGCCTCCTACTGGAGCCCGGAGGGCTACTACGAAGCCTGCCAGGTGTACCGTACCTACCGAAAGAACAAGGCCAATCCCTATCGCCGTAAGGACGGGAAAAAATATTCCTGGCGCATGCTGAATTAGCTACTGGTGAGAAGCGGCCAAGTCGAAGCTCACCCCTCTTGATGACTACCCGTAGTGTTCGAGCAGGAACTCTCTGAGAACTTCCAGGCTGGCTGTGAGAGTTGTCGCCTGTTTCTTTTTTGAGAGTGCGTCTTCTAAGGTGGCGGGCAGATCGGGGGTGACCCCGGTGGCTTCCTGAACGATATCGACGAACTTTCCCGGGTGGGCCGTAGCCAGAGTCAGAATATGTCCGACAAATCCCGAATCCCTGCGATACCTGCGGGAGGCAAGCACCCCCACGGCGGTGTGGGGATCGATCAAAACACCCGTGTCCCGATATACCTGGCTCATGGTCTCGCGGGTTTCCTGGTCGGTGATCCGTACCCCCCGAATCCATTTCCTCATCTTGTCGACGCTGCCCTCGAACATGATGGAGAGGCGCTCGAAGTTGCTTGGGTTGCCCACGTCCATGGCGTTGGAGAGGGTTTTTTGAGAACGCCGCGGCCGGAACTCCCCGGTCATCAGGTACTCAGGAACCACATCATTGACGTTTGTAGCGGCAATAAAACCGTCCACCGGCATTCCCCACTGCCAGGCATATACCCCGGCGGTGAGGTTGCCGAAATTGCCGCTGGGAACACAGATCAGAAGCTGTTCCTCCGTGGCGCGCTCAAGCCGGCAGACTCCGTAGATGTAGTAGAAGGCCTGGGGAATGAGCCGTCCGAGATTGATCGAGTTGGCCGAGCTCAAAACAAGGCTTTCCCGCAACCGGGAATCCACAAACGCTTCCTTTACCAGCCTCTGGCAGTCATCGAAACTACCCTGGATCTCCAGGGCAGTGACATTGCCTCCAAGAGTGGTCAGCTGCTGCTCCTGCAGTGTGCTGACCCTTCCTGACGGGTAGAGGATGACCACATCGATGCTGTCTTTCCGATGAAAGGCCCGCGCCACGGCGCTGCCGGTGTCTCCGGAGGTAGCGACCAGAATCACAGCTTGGCGGCTCTCCTGCAGGAGGAACTCCTCCATCACCACTGCCAGAAACGAAGCACCGAAATCCTTGAACGCACAGGTAGGCCCGTGGAACAGTTCGAGCAGGGTCAAACCTTCCTCGAGGGGCTGCAAGGCCGGTTCAAATGTGAAGGCTCTCTCGGAGACCCGCCGCACCGATTCCCGGCTCAGTTCCTCACCGATCAGGTCCCCACTCAGCGCTTCTGCAATTTCCTGAAAGGTATTTTTTTTCGAGAATGCTCCGATTCGGGCACGAAGATCGGGTTGTTCCGTGGGAATGTACAAGCCCCCGTCCGGGGCCAGTCCGGAAAATACGGCCTCCCGGAAAGAAACAGGCTTTTTCCCGTTCCGGGTGCTGACGAATTTCACCTTCCCCCCCGCTCCTGCGACTGCCCTTCAAGAATCACAGGTCCTGTTTCGTTGATCTGTGACAGATATATATCGCTGTCCAGACCCGCCTCTGCAAAAGCCTGCTGCATCGCTGTACCCACATTCTGAGCCTTTTCCATGGAAGCGCAGAGAGAAAAAAGAGAGGGCCCGGAACCGGAGATCGAGCAACCCAAAGCGCCGTTTTCAACGGCCGCTTCCTTGACCTTGGCAAATCCCGGGATCAGGAGACCCCGCCGCGGCTCGGCCACCACATCCTGCAGGGAGCGACTCAACAACTCCAGATCGCCCTCGTACAGGGCTGCCACCAGGGCGGCCAGGTTGCCCCACTGCCTTACCGCATCGCTCAAGCGCAGCTCCTTTTTGAGAATGCGGCGGGCATCCTCGGTCTTGATCTCCGTATGAGGATGAACAGTGG
This sequence comes from Spirochaetales bacterium, assembly GCA_023136785.1. GTDB lineage: Bacteria > Spirochaetota > Spirochaetia > SZUA-6 > DRHE01 > JAFGQJ01. Next base: position 2,627 of record JAGLQP010000103.1, on the reverse strand, counting down.
CAACGGCCAGGCCGGACGGTACGGGAAGCTGCACCACGTCGAGGGGGTCATAGCTTCGTATCAATACGAAACCGCCAAGTAGAGCGGGGGCAACATTGTCGGCGTGGGCCGACCCGCAGGCAACCTCCTCGGCCTTCATGGTAAAGGGCAGCAGCTCCCGAACGGTGAAAGGACTACCGGCCAGGACATTCGCTGCATAGACCGCGGCGACGGAGCTGGCTGCGGAACTTCCCAGCCCGGAGCTCATGGGCATCTGCTTTCGCAGAGTGACCTCCAAACCGAAGGGAAAACCTATCGCTTCGAGAAAATTCCGGGCCGCTACCGAGGCGGTGTTTTTATCCGGGTCCCGGGGAAGCTGACCGTCATCCCCCTCCACGGCGAGAATGGCGACCCGTTTCTCTGTGGTTTTTCTCAACACCACCGTGTCACCGGGACGCTCCAGAGCAAACCCCAGCACATCGAAACCGGAAGCCACATTTGCCACGGTAGCCGGCGCAAACACTGAAACTGAATCCCTGCCCATGACTGTTGACACCCTATTCATCCATGATTCGTTGAACACTCAAGCAAAGATCTAGCCAAGAAAGACTCGGTGAATCGTCTTGAGGGATTCCGGTTCTCCCGCTTTCTCGATGACAAAAGAAATGTTCGTTTCTGAAGAGCCCTGGGCAATCGCCAGAATGTTGATTCCGGCCGCCCCGAGCGCACTGAATAGTTTGCCTGAAATTCCCGGGGTCCCCCGCATGTTCTCGCCGATCGCCGCCAGAATGGCCAGGTCTTTTCTCAAATCGAAGTTCTGGATCTGTTTGGCCCGAATCTCCGGTGCCAGCTCGGCCCGCAGAGCTTCGAGTGCCCCTTCGGCCTCCTCCTGGCGAAAGACCACGCAGATACTGTGCTCCGAGGAGGCTTGAGAGATCATGATGATGTTCGTTGCAGCCTGAGCCAGGGTGGCAAAAATCCGGGCGGCGATACCCGGAACGCCGACCATGCCTCCCCCTTCGATGTTGACCAGTGCAACCGGTTCGATCGAAGCGATGCCCACAATGGCTGTCTGCTTGCGCTGGGGATCGATGCAGATCCGTGTTCCGGAGAGCTCCGGCCGCTCCAGGTTGCGAATCTGGATGGGAATCCCTGCCTCCATGGCCGGAACCAGGGACTGGGAGTGTATCATCCGGGCCCCGAAGAAGGAAAGCTCCATCGCTTCCTGGTAGCTCAGGGCGGGGATCACGAAAGCTTCGGGGACGTACCCTGGATCGGCGCTCAGCACACCGTCCATCCCTGTCCACATCTCGATGATTTCGGCATTCAAGGCCGCCCCGATCAGGGAGGCGCTCAAGTCGCTGCCGTCGCTCTGCAGGATCGTGATCGCTCCATCCTCTGAGCGGGCTATCCCGCCGGCAACAATCGGAATCGCCTCATCTCTTCCCAGGGTGCTGCCAATGCTCTCGTAGCTTCTCTGAAAGTCCACCTGAAGCATCCCGTGCTGATTCATCCGCAGCACGATTCCCGGATTGTCCTCTGTCCGAACGGCGAGCCCCTCCTTCTCCAGGTAGCGGCTTGTCAAAATACTGCTGATCTGGGTCCCGAAGCTGAGCACAAGATCGAGGGTCCGGGGGGAGCACTCACGAATCAGCTGGACTCCATGCAGGATGTCCTCCAAATCGTTGAGCAGGATCTGAACAGCCGTGATCACCCCGGATTGTTCCCGGGGGCTGAACAGCCCGCGGATGATCTCCAGAACCCGCTCCCGGAGGTTGTCGATTTGCTCAAGATAGCTACCGGATCCTTCTTCTGCCTGCCCGGCCGCTTCGACCAAAGCCTCCCGCACACCCTGCAGGGAAGACACGACCAGGACCAATGCGGTGGTTTCACCGGCGACGGCCTCGTTTACCACCTGGCGTAGAGTCTGTATGGATTGCGCGTCTTTCAGGGCCTGTTCCGCGAAGCTGAGGACCTTCATTTGGCAGCAATACTATCGACAAAGCCGAGAAAAATCTATCCCTGGGGATTGCAGCAGTGTACTTCTGGTCCTGTGCTGGAAACACATCGGTGGGTCTCGCCGATCCGCAGCAAAATACGGCTCTCTCAGGTCATTGCTGTGAGAAAGGTGCCGGTGTCCATTGAAGTCGGGCAGTGAAGGTGTTTGACCGGAACCAGAAACCGCATAAACTGGCCTTCCGGCTAAACCCGTGGTACACTGAGCGAGCCCTCAAAGGAGAAATGGCATGGCAAAAAGCAAAGAGGTGATTGAACATCTGTTTGGCCTGGCCGGCATCACGATGAACGGGGACAAAGCCTACGACATGCAGGTCCGCAACGAACAGCTTTACCGGCGGCTGATTACCGACGCCGCCCTGGGGCTGGGTGAATCCTACATGGACGGCTGGTGGGATACTCCGGCTCTGGATCAACTGATCGCCCGGATAACCGCGGCGGGTCTGGAGCAAAAGGTTAAGGGCAGCTTGAAGCTGAAGCTGCAGGTTCTAAAATCCAAGCTCTTCAACCTTCAAAAGCGCAGCCGCGCTTTTCAGGTGGGAGAACAGCACTACGACAAAGGCAACGATCTGTACCGGGCGATGCTCGACAAGAGAATGGCCTACACCTGTGGGTACTGGAAAAAGGCGCGT
>JAGLQP010000102.1 GCA_023136785.1 Spirochaetales bacterium | reverse complement strand
ACTACAATAGGCAGCTTCGGCACCTCCACGATCAGGTCTGCGGTCAGATCGCCTACAGCAGCGATGCGAAGCGTTCGAGCACTCATATCGGCTCCGATCCCATCCTCCGTTCCGCCAGCTCGGTGAGAGCGCGGGCTACACCCTCAAAATCCAATTCAGGATTCGCCCGATGAAGTACGGAGGCAATCCTATCAGGAATGGCCGGCCTGCCTTTCCAGGCCCCGGCGATCGCGCAGGCGATCGCACCCACGGTGTCCGCGTCCCCTGAAAGAGCCGCAGCATAGCGGGCACAGATCACCGGATCCCCTTCGGCCAAACAGAGGATGCCGAAGGCGCTGGGCACGGCTTCCGCGGCTGCTAATGTACTACCGACCAGGTCGTAGAGGTCCACGATTCTCTTGAACACATCGTTTTGGTTGGAAGCCTCTGAACCACGGACCAAGGTCAGAGCAAGATCGATCCTCCGGGGGATGCTGGCACCGAACCAGGAACTTCCCAATGCCCGCCCCTCGACGGCGGCCTGTCGTCCCGCTGCTACGATCTCCTCGAGGCTGATCCCCGGCTGCAAGGCCGCGGCCACAGAACCGGCTACCGCCGCGGCCGCCGACACGGCGACATCGGTGAAGTGGCTCGGCCGGCAGGAAGCCGCTGCATCTTCTGCAGCTTTCACCGGATTACCCGGATTGATCAGTCCCACCGGGCATACGCGCATAGCCCCACCGTTCGTATCTCCGGTCAGACCGGTCTTCCAAGGATCCGCCCCCTGTTGCAGCGCCTGGCAGGCCTTGCGGGTACTCGGTCCCACGAAAGGCGCTTTGTCACCGTCGACAGATTTGTACCAGGCCAGCAGTGCGTTAGCCGCGCCCTCTACGGTAACTCCCCCATCCTGGATGATGCTCTCAGCCAGGGCAAAGGCCTGCTCCGTATCGTCGGTGACGCGTCCCGCCGGAAGCCCTGCGTGGGCGGGGTGCCCTTCCGGTCCGGGGTGAAACTCGGTGAGCCAGCCGCCGTAGCGCTTCCAGGTGTCCTCCGGATGAAGCAGAGCCGGCATGGCGAAGGCGTCCCCCAGGGCCTGGCCCAGCAAGCCTCCGAGAACGTGTTCGTAGAGAGAGTAAGTCATAGGGAATTGTAACTGAAGTGGGGCGGAAAAAAAACAGCTGACAGACAACATAGCTGTGTGTTGCTCTTCACGAAGGCGTGGCCGACGCCGGGATAGATCGTGATGGTGTTTTCGACATCCCGAGCTTCCGTGCCTCCGCCAGAGTATGGGCTATGCTGCCGCGGTTCGTTGTTTGCTGCTGAGAATCTGCTGATCTATAGGGTAAAGATCTTTCCCGGGTTTAGAATGCCCTTCGGATCGAGGGCTTTCTTGATCGAGCGCATCAGGGCGACGTTGGTCCGGCCGATGTTGTTGGCCAGGTAGTCCCGCTTGGCCAGGCCTATACCGTGCTCGCCGGAAATGTTTCCTTTTCGACGGATCACGTCGTCGAAGATCTCCCGGCGTACAGCCTCATGTTTGGACTGCCAGTCGGGGATCTCCTGGCCAAGAACTCCGTCCTCGAGCCGGGTACGCATGAAGTTGGTGTGGACGTTACCGTCGGCGGCATGCCCGTAGGTTGGCAGAGGCACCTGGTACTTCTGTTCCAGGTCGTGAACAAACTCCACGTGCCCCGCTATCTGGGACCTGGGCACACAGACATCGAACAGCTCCACGGTTCCGGGTCTCAGGGCTTCGTAGATCATGCTGCGAATGCCGAGGATCTCTTCCTGGCGTTCCCTGTTGTCGGCCAGGAGGATGTCAAGAGCCCCCCGTTCCTCCATCACCTCTGCGATTGCCCCGGCCTGGGAGAGCACGAACTCTTCGTCCGGACCGTCGAGCATGAGCAGAAGCGAGGCGGAACCCTGACGCGCCGGCCAGCTCCTGTCCACCAATCGCTCGGCGCAGGCAATGGCCGAGCGCTCCACAAACTCTACGGCAAAGGGGATGATCCCCCGGTTCAAAATGGCCGGGACGCTTTCGATTGCCGCACTGACCGTATCAAAGGGAGCCAGAACTGTCTGGATCGACCCGGGTTTGGGCAGAAGGGCCAGGGTGACCCGGGTGATGATGCCCAGAGTACCTTCCGAACCGATCATCAGCTCCATCAGGCCGTAGCCGATGCTGGACTTCATGAAGCTGCCTCCGAGCTCTACTGTCTCCCCCGAAGCCAGCACCACTTGAAGGCCGAGCACGAAGTGCTTGATCGTTCCGTACTTCACCGCCCGGGCGCCGCCGGCATTGGTGGCCACCATCCCGCCGGCCATGGCGCTCTCGTCCCCCGGATGGGGAGGGAAGAACAACCCGATATCCTCGGCCGCCTTGTTGATCTGCTCGAGAGTGAATCCGGCCTGCACCGTGATTGCGTAGTTGTCCGGGTCGGCTTGGATCAGCTTGTTGAGACGTTCCAGGGACAGGACGATGCCGTGGGGGTCGCTCACACAGGCCGCGGACAACCCGGTACCGCCGCCGCGCGCCGTAACGGGAACACCGGTTTCCGCGCAGAGCTGCACGATACCGGCGACCTGCTCCTCCGTAGCGGGTTTGGCCACGGATTTCGGTAGCTGGACGTAGGTATCCAAGGCATACTCATCGTGGCCGTAGGCTTCAAGGTCTGATACATCCGAAAGGATTCCATCAGGCCCCACGATGTCGGCTGCTCGTTTCAACCAATCCTTGTCAACGGGCAAATTTCTTCTCCCTGCTTCAGCGGTTTAGTTTTCCAAGCCACATAACTTATAGATTACAAACAGCAGCAGTAGATCTACGGGAGTACCTCCGGTACTCCGTAGGGACCATCCTTCAGAAATAGAACCTCCGGGTCTGCTCCCAGTTTCTTCTTTAGACGCTGGACAGCCGTGACTATCGATTGTTCAACCATAAGCCGAATATGTTCTGCCGAATTGTCTATGCCGTTCAGCCCTGCCCTGCTCAAAAAAGCATGCCCCGAAACACAGGGAAGAATAGAATAATCCTTCTCGGGAATTTCTAGACTGCAGTAGATCAGGTTGCTCTCCTCCTCGATCACGTCCAGAACTTTGCACCACATTTGAGTTTCCCACTGATCATGAGTAAAGTCCCAATCCGGTGACTTTATCGTCTGTAGAAATCGTTTGGGTCCGAGGCGTTTCAGCATGGCAAGGGTTTCCCGATAATCCCCGCTACCAATCGGATCGGGGTCACTATGCCGAGCAACGATTACAATCATGCCTCCCGGTTTTACAGCTCTTGAAGCCTCAATTGCAGCCTTGGCCGCTTGATAATGATTTACACCGACAAAACCTGCCGGTATAAGCACCAGATCGTAGTGCTTCTGCAGTCGAATGACCACGTACTCCCGTATCTTGTCAACAGCCGCCCGATGAGATGCAAAGATATCTCCGGAGAATATTCCAGTAACATTCTTCGCCGCATCCAACGTGACATTAACTGCGAAGTCGCATCCAGCCAGCTCCGCTGCCTGCTCAGCCTCTTCGCTGCAGGGATTTCCGTCCAGTACTAAATCAGCCGCCTTGGGAGACTCGAGGATCTCCGGGCCATGGAAGATTCGCAATGTCTCTTTACTGGCAATGGCCGGGCAGATCGCCTTTCTGCCTCCTGAGGCTCCAGCCATAAAATGACTCTCCACCAAGCCGGTGACCACCTTTAAACCCGCCTCGCTGTAGAGTTTGTTTATGCGAACCGGCGAGCCTCCATCGGTCTCACCGACATAGATAAGATTGCTCTCGTCTTCATAGTCGTGCTGAGCCACGGGTACGTTAAAACCCGCTTCCCGGATTCCGAGCATTGCTTCGACCTCGGCATCGGTCATGTCACGATGCGATCCTTTGCCGATCAACAGGGTGATTCCGTCTTCGGAATAACCCGCCTCCTTCAAGGTCTGAATGAGAGGAATTAGGATTCCCTTCTCACCTTTGTACGGCACCGGGCGAGTATTATCAGACACGACAATCACAGCCTGGGAATCGGACCCGCTCTTCAGCTTTTTCCGAGCTATCTCATATAACGGGGGTGAGTCGATCGGATGATTGTACGAACGGAGAATTTCCGCTGCCGGATCGGCGAGTGTCCGGACCGGACGCATTTCCTTGATGTCACAAGAAACGGGCAATTCTACGGTCAACGTATCGGCCCCGTATTCAATCTTTACTGAGTGCATACCTCATCCCATAAGAGAAATATAAAATCATTTCAGAAGATCTCAAGTATAAGCGAAATAACCCGGTACGTCTTTACTTCTCCTCCTCCGGTTTCAGTAAAAGACGCCCTCGGGAAGCCTTTTCCACGGCGCTGCGCTCCCAAAGATTGGGGTGATACTCGATCTGCCGCCAGGGCTCGATGTAGTCGTCGTAGTGGCGATGAGTTGGATGACCGCTTTGCCCGGTAGGGTGGATCAGGACGGTGGCAGATAGATCACCCAGATCGTAGATCGCTCTCTGGGAAGAGATGTGGTAGACTTCAAAAGGTTTCTTCAATCTCCATGCAGCCACGCTGACAACTTCGTTTCCTCCCCGAGTCGCAACCGGTCCCCGATTGAAGATTTTCTCAATCGGTCCAATTCCGGACGTACCGAAGGTCGCATTGCGAAACTCTGTCGTATGGATATCCCCCCACTCCCACGAGTCGATTTTGTCACCCAACCGGTCAACCGCGGCTCGATAGCCTTTGCGGAACGCCTTCACTAGAATTTCATCCCGGGCTTCCTGTTTATCCGGTGTACGCAGATCATCCCACCAGGAATTCTCCAGATCGCCAAGCAGGTAGAAAAAAGCATTCTTCAGCCTTCCCTGGGACCCCGGAGGCCACTCGCTCTCCGGATACTGGTCCTTGAAGGTCTCCTCGATCAACTCGATCCAGAAGTACGAGTAAAGGACTGCCGCTGAGCTATCGATGTCCATGCGTTTGTCCCAAGCAAACAGCCGTTCCCTGGCATCTTCCAGAGCCTCCAGTTCCTCTTCCTCTCGCTCCTCCCGCTTCTCCCGTTCCTTTTCGCTTTCCTCCTCCGGTGGCTCCTCCTGTTCACCCCGAAGCTCCAGCCCTGCGAGATAAGGGACAATTTCAGAAGCCGATCGATCAAATGTATCCCCATGCATATCTGCGATATCCTCGGCGGTGATTCCATCGGTATCCGCTTCGATCATCTCCGCGATTCTTCGAGCCCGATACCCGTAGGAGAACGAACTTCCTTGAGGGATTGGGAAGTTCGGGGTGGTTACGGGATTGTTGGCGGTGACAATGTAGCCTTTCTCGGGATTGTACACGTAGGGCAGCTGTTCGTAAGGAACGTAGCCCTGCCACTCATATTCATCGGTCCAACCAGGTACCGGAGCCAGGCCATTGCCCTTAGGCCTGATCGGATACAATCCGGGAACCTGGTAACCGATATTGCCATCTACATCACCATAGATGATGTTCTGGGCGGGAACATCCCAGTAGCGCAGGGCTCCCCGAAATTCCTCCCAGTTCCGAGCCTGATCGATCATGAATATAGCCCGGTGCAGCTGACCCGGTTCCAGCGCGGTCCAGCGTAAGGCTAAAACTGTGAAACCAACATTTTCCGGAAATTCCTTGCCCGTCTCCGGAAGGACAAAGAAATTATTGAGCTCCTCCCAGGACGCCAAATCGGTAAGGATCGGTCCGTGCCGGGTGTGTCGAACCCGTAACACGTACGGCTCTTCCTCTTTGTGCATCTTGATCTCTTCGTAGCGGATCTCCATATCGACCCATTCGCCGTTTACTTCATATTGATCGGGATTCTCCGGATTTATACGCTCGATATACAGATCCTGCACATCCCCGGGCAGATTGGTGTGAGCCCAGGCGATGCGGTCGTTGTGACCGGCGACAACTCCCGGCATACCGGGGAAGGAGTAGCCCCGCATATGAAAGGGGCAGGCTTCTGTTCTGCCCACGTTGCCGTCTTCATCGATGCCGTGCAGCCCGATCTCATGCCAGATCGAAGGCATCTGCAGTGCCAGGTGCATATCGTTGGCCAGATAGGGTTTCCCCGTGGCGGTCCGGGATCCCGAAATCACCCAGCTGTTTGAGCCAATTCCACTGGACCCGAAGACGCGAAAAAGCTTTCTCCGGCTGTCAGCAACTTGAAAACCAGACTGGGCGAGCTCTTCGTCGTTGATAATGACAGGCATATCCTTCCGGTACGGGGCAAAAAAATCAGCCCATTTCTTCAAGCCGGTGGTCCGTAAAACTGCCAGATTCAACCGCTCCCCCGTATAATTGCTTCCCAGGTCGTACGACATCATCTTGCCCCAGCTGATGGTATCAGCAGGCACCCAGGGCTCGATTTCAAAATCTACCCCCTGCAGCTTGAGCAGAGCGAACTCCAATCCCAATCGAGCGGGTCTGCGATCGAGTATGTAGGCGTTGACACCTTTTGCGTAGGACTCCAGGTACGTCTGAGTTTCCCCGGCGTATTTTTCGAACTGCTCTTCGGCGACTTCGTGGAATCCCATGGTGCGCAGGAATTTATCCGTTTCTATGAGCTTTTCCCCAAACAGCTCGGACAGACGCCCGCTTCCCAAACGCCGCCAGAACTCCATCTGCCAAAAGCGGTCCTGGGCATGAACGAATCCTTGGGCGAAGAACAGGTCCTCCGAGCTCCGGGCATAGATATGGGGGACGCCGTAACGGTCCCGAAAGATCTCTACCGGGGCAGAAAGCCCCTCCAACGTGATCTTCCCCCGAGTTTTCGGGTAGG
>JAGLQP010000101.1 GCA_023136785.1 Spirochaetales bacterium | reverse complement strand
ATTCAACCCAAGTTCGCCCTTGGAAAACTAAAGGTGGCTCTGTATCTACCTGTCATTTACAAAGAGGATATGTTCGATCCGAGCACCTGGTACCATCCGGAAGACAACGACGAGTGGTCCTTCGGAACGGATCAGGATGGATGGGACCAGATCGCTCTAGACGCGGTCAACGACCTGTTCCTGAAGATCCGCTACCTTCAGTGGGGGGACAATCGAGATCCCTTCTTCTTCAAGTTTGGTAATCTCGAAAACTTCACCATCGGACATGGGTCGATCATGCGCAATTACGCCAACGACAGCAACTTCCCGACGGAACGCAAAATAGGTCTGAACTTAGGTGTAAACAAGGAAAAGGGCGGTCTGGAGCTCATGGTGAATGACGCGGCGGATCCTGAGATTTTCGGTTTCCGCGCCCACACCCGGCCCTTTGTGCCGGGCGCCAAGCTCGGATTCGGTCTTACCGCCCTGGCGGATATCAATCCCGAGCGCCTGGATTTCGGAGCACCCGCTACGTACGGTCAACCGATGTTCTTCAACGTTGGATTGGATCTCGATCAGCCCATCATCGAGAGAGATGCCCTGAGTATCATTCTCTTCGCCGACGTGGCTTCGATGATTCCCTATTTCCGGGAAGACGTAGATCCGGTGACGACATACACCGTGCCTGCAGGTCTGGCCATGGACGCCGTCTGGTACGACGGCAAGCCGAAGAACTGGGGTGTGGATGCGGGTATCTTCGGAAAACTGCTCGTGCTCGATTATCGTCTCGAGTTCCTCTATTCTGATGGAACGTACCAACCGTGGTTCTACAACAGCATGTACGATATTCAGAGCCTGGAAAACGTCATACAATTGGTGAAGTATCTGGACGACCCGACAAACAACGTATACGACAGGCAGCGTATGGGGGTCTACGGCGAGCTGGGCTACACCATGGACAAGGTCTTCTACATCGCAGGCGGTTACAACTGGAACTGGCCGATCAATCCGGCTCCGGGGGAATTCGCAGACGACAAGGCCTGGGTGGAGTTTGGTCTGTTCAAGGATCTGCTGCCCCTCTACGGATCGATCGCCCTGACCCGTGTGGGCCTGGCCGCACCATTGATCAACGGAGACACTATCACCTTCTTCGACGAGAACCTGGTGCTGTCCGGGGAGCTGGTCTATCCGATCTCCCCGATCCTGGAGATCGCCGTGGAAGTACAGTCCAACGTGATCGGCGGCCAGTGGTATCCCTCCTGGAGCATTCTCACCCGGTTGAGCGGTTGACAGGAGAAGCGAAGACAACAATAGTGTAATATGTGAAGTCAGAACGTGACGAACTTACCTCTCGGAGGATACAGATCCTCCGGGAGGATGTTTCCAGAAAAATCGCGGCCGGCGAGGTTATCGACCGGCCGTTTTCCGTTATTCGAGAGCTTCTGGACAACTCGATCGATGCCCGGGCCCAGGCGGTGGATGTCCACATCGAGGGCGGCGGCATAGCCCGGATCCGCGTGGTTGACGACGGGACCGGGATGAGCCGGGACGATCTGGTCCTCTGTACAGAACGCCATGCCACTTCAAAAATACGCGAGGAGGGGGATCTGTACAGGGTGCAGACCCTTGGCTTCCGGGGGGAGGCTCTGGCCAGTGTAGCCGTCTGCTCCCGTTTGGAGATCATCAGCAAGGTCAGAGAAGGCGAAGGAGCAGACGAGGTATCCGCTTACCGGCTGCGGGCCGAGGGGGGGAAGCGGCTCGGTGTGGAGGAGTGGAGGGGAAATCCCGGCACCGTGGTGAGCATTTCCGATCTCTTCTACAACCTTCCGGTACGCCTGAAGTTCCTGAAGAGCACAGCCGGGGAGACCGGGATGTGCCGCCAAACCTTTCTGGAGAAAGCCCTTCCCCATCCTTCCATAGCCTTTCGGTTTTTCGTGGATGGAAAGATCAGATCCTTTCTGCCGCCGCAGGGACGGAAAGAGCGGATCTGTGAAGCCTTCGCCCTACCCGCCGAGCATTTCAGCCTGCTCGAAGCGGAGCAGCAAGCCGTTCATCTATGGATTGTTGCCGCACGGCCCGAATTGTCGCGGCGGGACAAGAGGCTGGTTCAGATCTACGTGAATCGGCGAAGAATCTACGAGTACAGCCTGGTTCACGCGGTTGAGTACGCCTACGGGAGCTACCTGCCCGGCGGCCGACATCCGGTGGCTTTTGTCTTCCTCGACCTGGATCCGGAACTGGTGGATTTCAACATTCACCCGGCCAAGCGGGAAGCCCGCTTTCGGGATCTGCCCTCACTGCATCAGCTCGTCTCCGGGACATTGAAGGAGTATTTGAGCAGCTTCGATCTCCGCATTCCCAGTGGCGGTTCCAAAGCAGATGTGGAGGGGATATTTACATTCCCGAAGAACGGAGCGGGCCACGGCCATCCAGAACACGCGGACCGGAGAGCGGCAGGGTTCGGCTATATTGCCGCCCGCGCTAAGGGGGATCGAGGCAGCCGTGAGTTCCCCGTCGACAGGATCCCCAAACCAACCGCTGACACAGGCGGGGTGGATCTCCCCGCCCATGACTCAGGCGTGCCCCGGGCTTCCGGCGCAGAAGAGGCAGTGTTGGTTGAACCGGCATACCGCGGTCAGCTGTTCAAGCTGTTCCTGCTCGTCGAGTATGGCTCGAGCCTGTTCATCGTTGATCAGCACGCCGCCCATGAACGTATTCTTTTCGAGCAGCTGACTTCTACCAAACCGGCTTCACAGGAGCTGCTCATGCCGATCCGCCTGGAGATCGGTGAATCCGCAGCCGAGGTGATTGTCGGCAGGGAAGAGCTCTTCAAAAGGCTCGGTATCCGGGTGGAACGCGGCGACGACGGCGCCTACGCGCTCTCGGCACTACCGGAGGCGTTGATCAGTATTGACGAGGAGGAGCTGGTGCAGGCCCTGCTGTGGGAAAAAGGAAGCGTCGATGAACTGGTTGACCGGGTGTACAGCCTGGCATCCTGCCGGCTGGCGGTCAAGGAGGGACAGGAGTTGGATCCCCTAACGGCGACAGAGCTGGTGCACAAAGTCTTTCGTCTGAGCAACGCCCGCTGCCCCCACGGTCGCCCGATCTGGCACGAGGTGCAGCGGGAACAACTGCTGCGGGAGGTTCAGCGATTGTAGTGGGATCCCGTTCGGGAATCCACTCCTATAGTTGGGAGAGCTTGCTCTCCACCTCGGCTCTCTTTTCGTAGCTGGGATTCTTTTTCAGCAGGGTTTCAAGAAAGACCTTGGCAGTCTCCTTGTCCCCCTTGGCGATCAGGATCAGAGACAGCTGGTAGTAGGCATCCCAGTAGTTCGGTGCGATCTTGGTCAGCTCTAGAAACGTCTCCAGGGCCTGGTCGGTTTGTCCGAGCTCCTGGTAGGCCAGACCGAGGTTGTACCGGGTGACCGAGGCGTCGAGCTTGATATCGATGGCCTTCTTGTAGTGGCGAACCGCGTCGGTGTATAAGCCTTTGTGCAGGTATACGTTTCCCAGGTTGTTGTTCACTTCAAAGGAGGAGGGCTCGATCGTGATCGCCTTGGAAAGAAAGGTCAGGGCTTCGTCGTACAAACCGTTGTCGTCGAAGATCCGTCCCAGATTGATGAGCGGCGGCACGTAGCGCGAATCCAGGCTGACCGCCTTCTGATACTGCTTGATCGCCTCGTCGGTCTTTCCCTGTTTCTCGTATACCTCTCCAAGGGTGTATGCGTACGGGGCTGAGTCGGGTTTCCGTTCCACCGCTTTGCCGGCGTAGGGCAGGGCATCTGAGTATTTCTCGAGGTTGAGCTTGACCAAGGCCATATTGTAGTTGGTAACGGCGTGGGACGGATCGAATCGCAGGGCGGAGACCAGGTACCTCTCCGCCTGTGCGTAATCTCCCTTAGCCGACAGGGCTGTGCCCAAACCGCGAAGAAATATCGGGTTGTCTGGGTTGTAGTTGACCGCCCGGCGAAAGGAATCGACAGCTTTGGTGATCTCCCTCTTTTCGTTGTACAGGGTGCCCAACATGTAGTAAGCCTCGGCGTAATCCCGCTTCACTTTGGTGGCCTGCTGGAACGCTGAAATCGCCCGATCTCGTTCCCTCAGGCGGATCAAGGTTTGTCCTTTGCGGTAGTGCGCAGGAGGAAAGTCCGCATTCAGATGGATGCAGCTGTCGAAGGATTGCAGCGCGTCCGTATATTTTCTGGAGTAGTACTGGACCCTTCCCAATGAGTAGTACAGGTAGTAGTCGTCGGGTTTGAGACGGGCCGCATCTTTGTACTCAGCCACGGCACTTTCGTAGTTCTTCGCGCTCTCGTAGATCTTTCCTAGAGTTTCGTGGGGCAGGTAAAAGGTACGGTCCTTTTGGATCGCCTTGTTGGATGCCTCGACAGCAGATTGGACATTGCTCTGGCGGTCCGGGTCTTCATTCAGATAGGATTTCCCGATGTAGGCGTAGGCCTGACCGGAATCCGGGTCCAGCTCGAGCACGTCGTTGAAGATGCGCCGAGCTCCGTCGTAATCACCGTTGTTCAGGCGGCGGACACCCTCGGCCATCAGCTCGTTGATCTTCCGCAGCCGCTCCCGTTCTTTGGCGTTGGCATCTTCGGGAATCTCCTTCGGTTGAACGACCACGGTTTCCTGGGGAAGCTTCTCTCGTATCGACGAACTCAAGTTTTTCAGTCCCTCTTTGAGCCCTTCCTGCTGCTCCAACAGAGCCTGTTGTTCCCGCTCCCGGGCACTCATCTCGGCGAGCTTTTTCCTGTCGATCACCTCGTCGAGTAGATCCTGCGCCTCGCCGTCATCGGGATCTTTGAGCAGGAGTTTTTCAAGGATCGCCATGGCCCGATCGTACTCCTCCTTTTCCATGTAGGTCCGGGCCAGGCTGAGGGCGTTGAGACGTTCCTGGGTTTCCCTGGCCTCCGCCGACCGGCTCCGGGACCGCAAACCCAGCCAGGCGCCTCCGGCAAGTAGCAGGATCACTACGACGATAACCGCAATGATAATGATCTTACGTCTATCCATGGGAATGCTTCCTCTTAATCTTCGATATCGATTTCTTCGTACTCTTCCTGGATCTCTTCACTCCCTGCGGACAGGTTGCGGGTGTCTTCGGAGGCGTTCCTCAGGGAATCCAGGACCTCGTTGAGCAGGGCCGTCTGGCGCTCCAACTCTTCCTGGCTCTTACGTTCCGCCTCCTCCAGAATTTGTCCCAGCAGAGTGATCAGTTTCTCGATGTTCTCCCGCTGATACGTATCAGGATCGAGGCGCAGATAGTCGATATAGTCCTGCCGCGCTTCCTGGAACTGTTCCAGCTCGAGTCGGGCGTTGGCTCTGTTCAGATAAGCGACCTCAAGGGCTCCGTTGATTTCCAGGGTCTTGCTGTACATCTGTTCGGCTACAGTATATTCCTGCTGTTGGAAATGATTGTTGCCGAGGTTGTAGTAAAAGAGGTCTTTGTGTCCTTGGGACACGTTAAGCCCGCGCTTGAGTATCTGAATGGATTTTGCCGCATCGTTGAGCTGCTCGTAGATGATGCCGAGATACAGGTAGATCTTCTCGTCTTGCGGATTCTCGTACAGTGCCTTTTCCAGGTGTGGTAGTGCTTCCCGTGGCTTGTTGTCAAGAAAGAGCTGCTCTCCCTGCTGGAGGTTGGTCAGGGACAGCACTAGGGCCGCGAGTAGATTAATGAACGCCATGGTTCTCCCTTACAATATACAACTGCAGGTTTGACTCTTCTATACAAAAAAACTAAATTGTCCAAGGGACATTGGCTCCCGATATTAATGCTCGGCACACCTCCGAGGCGCTTGACATGAAAATCCTCTGTATATCCGACCATGTTGATCCTCTTGTGTACAGCCCTTCGATAAAAACACGCTTCGCCGACGTGGACCTGGTTTTGAGTGCCGGGGACCTTCCCTTAAGTTACTACGATTTCATCATGTCGACGCTGAACAAGCCCCTGCTGTTTGTGTTCGGAAATCACAATCTGCGCTACATGTCCCTGTACACGGGTCCTACAGACGTCTTCGGCAGAGCCCATGTGGATGGGCAGGGGATCGAGGACTATCTTCCCACCGGAGCCATGTATGTGGGGACGCGAATACGCCGTGAGAAGTCCTTGCTCGTGGCCGGACTGGGTGGAAGCGCCTGGTACAACGGGGGGGGGAATCAGTACAAGGAGTTCCACGTTGCTCTGCGTATCGCGAAGCTGATGCCTCGGTTACTGTTCAACAAGCTGCGCTTCGGGCGCTATCTGGATATCCTCCTTACCCATGCGCCTCCTTTGGGCGTTCACGATCAGGACGATCCCTGCCATCGGGGATTCAAGGCCTTTCTCTGGTTCATGCGCACCTTTAAGCCGAAGTACCTCATCCATGGGCATACCCACCTGTACTCAGCCTCGGCCGTACGGTCGACCCGATACGATGAAACAACCATCGTCAACGCCTATGACCACGTGGTTATCGACGTGGAGGATTGATGATGGGACTCAACTACTTTTCAGCCCAGGCCGCCGAAGATTTTCACAGGGCCCGCAATCAGGAGTTGTTCAGTAGGGTTCTCTCCCTCCTCAAGAATGAGAAGGACAGTCTTCTGTCCCTCCAGGAGGTCAAGGCTCTTGTGCGACCCACCTCCGAGACATACCGCGGCCTGCGCACCGTTCTCGTTGACAAGATAGTAGGCAGCGAGGGTCGGTACCGGGACTTCAACAGGCACTTCCTTCCCCGCCACAGCCGCCTGAAGGGTCGTTGGGTGCGTGTGGACGAAGCTCATCATCAGCAGGTTAACCTGCCGCCGGTTACCTTGT
>JAGLQP010000100.1 GCA_023136785.1 Spirochaetales bacterium | reverse complement strand
GATGTCCGAGGCGGGCAGCCACTCGGCCACCAGGGGTGGGGTTCGGAAGTCGTTGACGGCCTGGAACTGGGCCAGCTCGAGACGCTTCACATCCAGCGGGTTGCCCGCTGCTTTGGCGTCGGCAATGATCTTGTCCCACACGGAGTTGCGGGTGACCAGGAAGCCCAGATTCGCTTCCACGGTCTGGCTTTCGATGCTGGTGATAAACTTGATGAAGTCCGCCGCCGTGTCTTTCTGCTGACTGGCCTTGGTGATGGAGAAGCTGTGCTGTCCGGCCCAACCGCCGTGGACGCCTGCATCACCCTTGGGCTGGCGGGCGATGTCAAACAGCCCGGCGACTTTGGAGGCCGAGGGGTCCTGGAAGTAGCTGTACCAACCGTACCACTCGGTGTACATCACGATGTTTCCGGCTACCCAGTTTTTAGCCACGTCCTCCCACACGAAGCTGGTCGTACCAGGAGGCATGGCACCGGCCTTGTAGAGATCCCGGAACATGGTGGCGGCCTTTACCCCACCGGGAGCATTGAAACCGGGTTTCCAGTTCTTGTCGAAGAACTCGGCGCCTTCGCAGGTCGATACCTCGTAGAACCGACCGGTCAGAGCTTCCTCTTTTCCGGCGAACTCGGTAGCATAAACTCCGGGCTGCAGGTTCGGCTGCACTTTCAGAGCGGTGGACTTGAACTCATCCCAGGTTTCCGGAACCGTGAGACCAAAATCCTGGAACAAATCGGTGCGGTAGTGCAGACAGCTGATGTCGAAATGTCTAGGAACGATCCACAGCTTGCCGTCCCGCTTGCCCGAGTTGAGGATCATCGGGATGAAATCCTTCAACTCGTCCGCGCTGAAGTAGTCATCCAGAGGCACGATCCCGTCGGCCTTGATGTACTGGGTGAAGAAACTGGAGT
The DNA here is from genome assembly GCA_023136785.1 of Spirochaetales bacterium. Lineage (GTDB taxonomy): Bacteria > Spirochaetota > Spirochaetia > SZUA-6 > DRHE01 > JAFGQJ01. Next base: position 5,918 of record JAGLQP010000100.1, on the reverse strand, counting down.
GGTCCCAGCACACATCGTAGTCCACGGCTCCGGCGGCGAAATCCGTCTTCAGCTTCTTGTCGATCTGGAATCCGTCTCCCTTATAGACGATCTCCACCTTCATGCCCGTCTTGGCTTCCCACTTGGGGATTTCCTTGTAGAGCTCTTCATAGTTCGCGCCGCCGATAAAGGCGCACTTCAGAACTGTAGGCGCCGCCGCTTCCTGTTTTCCGCCTGCAAAGGCAAAGCCGGCAACAAGCAGTAGAGCCAGTGTGAGTGTTAGGAGTTTTTTCACACTTTCCTCCTTAAAAGATTTATTTCGTGAAAACAGATGAGGCACAGGCGATCATCCGTTTCCCGTTGTACCCAGGATTTGTACCCGTATCACCTCCCCTCGATTTGAACAACCGATCCCTACCTGTACACTCCGTACTCGACGATGGTATCGAACATGGTCAAGACGTTCTCCAGGGGGGTTTCCTCGAGGATGGTATCGTGGCTGGCACCAGCCACGAAGCCACCGCCCGGCTTCATGATATCGATGACCTCTCTGGTCTTTTTCTGAACCAGCTCTCGGCTCCCTTTTATCAGAACATGATGGGAGTCGATACAGCCGTTGAACAGGATCCTGTCCCCGAACTCAAGTTTAAGGGAAACCAGATCCATACCCATACAGGAGGGCTGGATCGCATGCAGTCCGTCCAATCCGACTTCGATCATCGCCGGGATCAACGGTGCGAATCCGCCGCAGCAGTGGAGCATCACTTTCAGGTTGTACTGATGGCCCAGATCGATCAGCCGCTTCAAATGTGGAAGCAGGAACCGTCGGAACAGCTCCTCTCCCACCAACGGACCCATCTGACTACCGAAATCATTGCCAATGAAGAAAATGTCGATCGCATCCGCCGCAGCCTCGAAGGTTCTTCGGCTTACCTCGGCGTAGAAATCAACGATACGAGTGAGCAATGACTCTACGAAGCGAGGATCATCGTACAACTTGTAGTAGAAATTCTCCATCCCTACCAGATCGATGGCGTCATGCCAGTAGGGAGCCCACTCACCGCCCAGGATTGCATACTTCCCCTCGTAGAGCAGCGCATCATCCCTTATGTGGGATATATCGATCCAGTCGGGATCCGGCCAGGGGTATTCCTCGAGCTCCTTCAGGGAAGCTTCGGCCAGTGGATGGGAGCGGGGCTGACCATAGCCGATCCCGCTGCGCTCGATACCGAAGGGGGTGCGGTAGATTGAACCCTCGCTGAGATGCTCCATCGGGCTGTAAGCTTCCGGTCCTGCGTATCGAGAGAAGACTCTGCGGAAATCATCGTGGAATCGAATTCGCAGAGCTTCGTCGCCAAGCCCGAGCTTAAGCTTAGCCTTGTCCCAGAACTCCGGCGATGCGCCACACCAGGTGGGAACTCGATCCAGCTTCTTGTGGGCAAAAGCCGCCAAAACTCTTTCCCGGGATGTCATGCGGCACCCCCCTGCCTTTCTCGAACCGTTGATTCCCTGACGATAAGTTGGCAGGAGACCTTTGTATTGATTTTGGGAATTTTCTTTTTTTCGATGAGCTTCATCAACAGCCTGTAGGTATGTTCGGCGAGAACGCTGGTCTGTTGCTGGACCGAGGTAAGGGGTACCCGCAGGTATTTGGAATAACGCTCATCTCCGTAGCCGGCGACCAGGATATCTTGAGGAACTTTGACACCCTCTTCCCACAGGGCTTCAAGAACGCCCAGGGCGATCTCGTCGTTGACACCCATGATTGCCTCTACTCCTTTCAGCGCTCCATCCGCGATCAGCCGGCGGGTAATCTTGTAGCCATCCTTTTGGAAGAATCCGCTTTCTAGAAACAGCCGCTCCTCCACAGGTATCTTCTGTTCGAGGAACGCCTTCCGATAGCCGGCGATGCGCTCAATGGTAACGCTGGTCTCTCGATCCCCGCAGAGGAATAGAATATTGCGGGCGCCCTGATCGATCAGGTGACTGACCAGGCGATAGCTGCCCTGCACGTCATCGCTGGTTACTGAGTAAAAAATCTTGTCGATGAAATAACGATCGAGGAGGATCAGCGGGATGTTGCGGCTGCGGATGTCCTCGAGAAGCTCCAGGTTGTGCTGTCCTTTAGCCGGGGCTACGACAATTCCATTGACCCTCCGGGAGAGGATCATTTCGATGGCTTTGCGCTCCGGTTCCGGGTCTTCGTAGCTATGGGCCAGCAGGATATCGTAGCCGGATTCGTTCAGTTTCCGGCTCAGGTAATAACAGATCTCGTTAAAGAAGATTTGCATGATGTCCGGGATCAGCAGTCCGATGACCCGGCTGTCTTTCTGTACCAAATGACGGGCCAGAAAGTTCGGTCGGTAGTTGAGCTCCTTGGCAAAGGTGAGGATCTGTTGCTTGGTTTCCTCGCTGATACGGATTCCCTCATCTGCCTTGTCGTTGAGAACCCGAGACACCGTGGCTATGCTCTTATTGGCTCGCTTGGCAATATCTGCCAGTGTTGCGTAGGGCATTAGGCAACCGCCTCGAACATGGCGACGATATTCTCAGGGGGCACGTCGGGGAGGATGTTGTGTACCGTGTTGAAGACAAAACCTCCGCCGGGGGCAAAGATCTCCAACCGCCGCTTCACGTGTTCTTTCACTTCCCGGGGCGTGGCCCGGTTCAGCACCTGCCGGGTATCGACTCCACCCCCCCAGAAGGTCAAATCTTTACCGAACTCAGCCTTAAGTTTAGCTGGCTCCATATTTCTCGCATTGGTCTGTACAGGATTGATGATCTCAAATCCTGCTTCGATGATGTCCGGGAGCAGCTCGTAGATCGATCCACAGGTATGAATGAAGGTGTGCATTCGACTGTGCTTCTTCACGAAGTCGCACAGTTTGGCGTGCCGAGGTTTGAAAAGCTTCTCATAGATCTCCGGCGGCATGAAAGGTCCCTGATCCATTCCCAGGTCATCCCCGAAGCGGGCGATGTCCACCAGATCACCGACGGCGGTACATACCTTGTCAAGAAAGGAGAGATGCTGCTCCATTAGCGCATCGAGCAGCCGTTCCACATTATACTGGTCCGCTACCAGATCCATCAGGAAGTTGTCCAATCTCCTCAAGAAACTCCCCCATTCGAAGAGATTGCACCCCACCACGATCATCAACGCACTATCCGTCGAACCTCTGAGCTGCTGCGTGCGGCTGCGCAGGGTCTGCCAAAAATCCGGCTCTGAGATGTGATCCCAGGGACTGTGAACCAGGGCTGCCCAGAGGATCTTGCCCATCTCCTCGGACAGGTTCTCGAAGGAGTCAGGATAGCCGTCAATATAAGGGAAGTAGGTCTGATCGAAAAACGTGCCCTCGGGAGGCATCTTCGCAATCACCCGCCCGCCAACTGAGGCTTCCCAGCTTCCATCGGACTGCAGGACAGGATGAAACCAGGCCGGATACTGGGCTTTGCTGCCGTCGGCCAACTCAACGTTGTACCAGTCCGAGTCTGCAGTGTTGAAGGTGCGGCCGATATCCACAACATCGATTGCGAAGCGATCCAGGATAAAATCCTCCGGCTGGGCAAGCTGCTGCACCACGTCGTACACTCTGTTGTGACCGCGGGTCTCACCCAGATGGATCTTGAGCCGAGCGTAGGCAATGCCTGAGATCCCGGAGCTGGGAGTGGAACCCAGATCCACCGGCACTCTATCCGGTTCCCTGTGGTCAATAGCGGCCAGAATCCGTTCCCGCGGAGTCATCCCCGATCTCCCCTTCTACCCTCAGCCCAGTTCCGGAATATCGTATTCACCGAGATCCAGGGGGTATTTGCCGTATTCCCTCACCAGCTTGACCACATAATCGTAGTTTTCACCGGACACGTTGCTGGGAACCGAATGATCGGACTGGAAGATGAAGCCTCCCCCCTTGGCGGCGTTTAATTTGGTCAAAACCACTCGCTTCAACTCCTCCTCGCTTGCGTCGGCCCAAACCGTGACATCCATGTTTCCGCAAAATCCGATTCGATGGCCGTAGCTGCGGCGCAGCTCTACCACATCCAGGCCCGCCTTGGCCTCCAAAGGATTGTAGGCGTCCACCCCGACCTTGATGAAATCTTCGAATATCCGACTGACATTTCCGCATCCGTGATAGATCACCGGCAGCCCGTTTTCATGGCAAACATCGATAATTGCCTTCACGCCGGGCTTGAAATACTTGCGCCAATACTCGGGGGAGAACAGCATATCGTTTCTATAGGCCACATCCCCCCAAATTACCATTCCGTCGAGCAAGCCACCGGCCGCCTGGATCTGAGCTTTGGCCAACTCGAGATTGAACTCGTTGACCCGTTGGACGATTGCGGCCAGCTCCTCCGGATACAGACCGATCCAAAGCATCACGTTCTCACTTCCGATGATCCGCCAAAGCTCCTCCATACCCTCGCACAACGAACCATACACCGGGAAATTGGGGTGCAGGGCCCTGACAGTGTCGACCCAGGGAGGCAGGTCCCTGACAAATCCGTCCCCCACACCGCCCACCTGATTGTCGCCTCCTTTGAAAAAGCGTCGATCGTCCCAGGGATCGTCAAACTCGAAAGCCTTCATCTTTTCGATTGTGTCTGTATCGAATTCAAGGTACCGAGGCATCGGGTCAGCGAATTTCTTCTGAATCACCGCTTCGAAGCCGGTCCGAACAACTACCTCTTCGTCGTTCTCACTGATGATATCGAAATTCTTGATGTGGGGATCCATGTTGGGAATGGTTACGATCCAGTCCAGGTCATAGTAGGAATAGATGTCGGTGTCGGCAGAGAGTCCCAGCTCCTCCTGCCAGCGCTTGATGAAGCTACCCCAGAAAAAATCGCTGATAGGGACCCGATCTGCCTCTTCATGGCGAAGGGTTTTGTTCATCCGCTCCAACTTTTCCCGGCATTTTTGCGTTCGTTCCATGCATCTCCCCTCGCTCAATCAAATAGTCAAACCTTATACGTTAAACGCTTAACTATATTTTAAACGATTCTGCCTGGTTGTCAAGTTTTTTTTGAACCACAACCAACGGTGAAGTACTGGTATCTTTTCCTGATTCGCTAATCGGTGTGAAAAACCTCTTCCATCTCAGCCCACCACTCTCCGTCCGCCCTTGTTTCCAGGGGCTCCTGCATGGGCATCATGATGTCCCACCATTCTTGGGTTTTCGGATCCGCCGCCATCTTTGCCATGTCGGCTGCAAAATCCGTGCCTACGTACTCAAAGTAGGCGAACATATAACCATCCTTGTGATAAATCGAATAGTTGCGAATATTGCATTTCCGTATCATTTCGAGGATCTCCGGCCAGACTTCCGCGTGATACTTCTTGTACTCTTCCAACTTCTCCGTTTTTACCCGGATGAGCTGTCCGTGTCTCTTCATAGTCAATCCTCCTCTCTCAGACTATATACTTTCAACCTCACGGTGCCCTGTAAGCAACGTCCTGTCGAGACAGGCTACTTCCGAACACTGGTCGCCTCCTCTGCAAGCATCCTTAGAATCTGTCCGGCAGCACCGCGGAGAATGAGCTGCGCCTCGTGATCCAGACCTGTTGGCTGATTGTTGACGATCACAACCTGACCCCCGTGACGACGGGTTTCTCCAGGGATACCCGCCGCTGGAAACACCTGCAGGGAGGTACCCACGGTTATCAGCAGGTCCGCCTTCGCTGCCTCGGCAAAGGCGCGCCGCGTGTCCTCCTCGGGCATGGCCTGTCCAAAGGAGATCGTAGCCGGTTTGAGCCAGCCATCGCAGTCATCGCAACGGGGGCACTGAGAAGATGGAGCCGGATGCTGGCCAAAAAACGGCAGCACCTCCTCCCACTCGAAGCGCTTGCGGCACTGTAGACAGCTGATGTAGGCGTTGCTACCATGCAACTCGATCACTCGCTCGTTGGGAATGCCCGCCTTCTGATGAAGCCCGTCGAT
>JAGLQP010000010.1 GCA_023136785.1 Spirochaetales bacterium | reverse complement strand
CGGTTATCTGGCAAACCACCAATATCTGGAACGACTTTTTGTTCGGCGCCTCATTCGCCGATGCCTTGTCTCAACCCATGACCGTGGCCGTGAACAATCTGGTCAGCTCTTCAACCGGTGTCAAGGAGTATAATGTCCACTTTGCCGGCGCTTTGATCGCAGCCCTTCCCACGCTGCTGATCTATCTCATATCGGGACGCTACTTCGTACGCGGCTTGATGTCCGGCTCTATTAAAGGATGATTCTAGGCGTCGATATCGGTGCAACAAAGACCTGGCTTGCATGTCTGCGAGACGGCAAGTTGGTGAAGAGCAAAAAGATCCGAACCCACTCCGACTCGGACCGATTTCTCCAAGATCTCCAAAAGCTGGTCCAAGAGTTTTTAGGTCGACATCGCGACAGCATCGAAGCAATCGGTATCGGAGCGCCGGGTCCGCTCGACCTGGACACGGGGGTCTTCAAGAAATTACCTAATCTTCCCGACTGGGAGGGGTTCGATATTCGTGGAGCGTTGGCCTCTTCCTACCGAGTCCCCGTTCGGATCCAAAACGACGCCAATGCCGCTGCTCTTGGCGAGGCATTCCACGGCGGCGGTCGAGGCTGCAGGTCTGTCTACTATATCACTATCAGCACCGGGATCGGCGGTGGTTTCATTGTTGATCGCAAGATCGTCAACGGAGCCAATCACCTGACCGGTGAGATTTGGGCACTGCCGGTCAGTAATTTTGGGAAAAAGGATATCCTCTTGAACAGCTCCTCTGGCCCAGGGATCCTCCGCACCGCCAAGATGCTCATGGACAAGGGTCAGCCCTCATCCCTTTCATCCTTGGAGAGCTTCGACGCAGAAGATGTATTCAAGCAGGCAGAATTGGGAGATTCACTGTCCCGCAGAGTAATGAACAATGCCGCCCGTAACATGGCCCACGCGATCGTTACCGTACTGTTGGTTGTAGATCCCGAGGTTGTTCTGATCGGCGGCGGGCTCGCCGGCTCCGCTGACTGCATGATCAATCCGATCCGAAAAGCCCTGCCGAAAATCGCCTACTTCGAGGAGCATCGTCTCGCCCCGATCCGCAAGGCTGAGCTTTGGGATGAAGCGGTACTGTACGGAGCCGTTTCACTCTTCGAAGATTGAGTCGGAGGCTGCACGGTAGTAGAACCGTCCTGACTGCCCACCTCGCAGTTCGGGTTTACAGGTCATGGACAACTGATATATGCTATGCCCCATGATTATCATGAAAATAACGGGTTCCAGGTGGAGTCGGATCCGGCGAATGGTGACCGTCCTCCTGATTCTGGGAAGCGTTTCCTCCGTATCTGCTGTGGATATCGACGGTACAATTACCGAAGGGGAGTATGGGAATCTGCTATCCCTCGCCGCCGGGGATTATCTCCTGTACTGGGAGGTTGATCAGGATACCGCCCATTTCGGCATCCAGGCCCGGACCGGGGGCTGGGTATGCCTGGGGATCGATCCGACCCAAGCAATGGCAGAAGCGGACATGGTCTTCGGCTGGGTCGAGGCCGGCGGAAGTGCGGGAGCACTGGACTGCTACTCAACAGGGTTGTCCGGTCCCCATCCTCCGGACGAGGAGTTGGGGGGAGGACAGGATATCCTCTCCTTTGCAGGAAGCGAGCAGGGGGGCATTACCACCTTCGAGTTCACCCGTCCTCTCGACTCAGGGGATGCCTACGACAAAGCCCTGTCCCAAGACGGGGAGATCAAGATTATCTGGGCCTACAGCGGCTCCGATGACTACCGGGACCTGCACAGCAGGAAGGGCGGAGCTACGATTCGCCTGTCAGGGGGGCAAACATCAGCTCAGGCCCAACCCGGACCGCAGCGGGACCTGTACGCCCTGCTCTATCCGGTGCATGGGGTCTTGATGGCAACCGCCTTCGTGCTGCTCTTCGTGGGTATGTTATTTCCCCGCTATTTCAAGCGAAAGAAGTGGTGGCTGAAAACTCACCGCCGGATAAACATTGCCGGCTCTTCGACCGGGGTGGTGGGTGTCGGCATGGCCGTGTACATGATCTCACAAACCACTCAAATGCATCTGCAAGTCCTTCACTCCTACATCGGAGGGATCGCCATCACCCTCATGATCTTCACACCCTTCTTGGGGCATTTCATGCTGAAGATCCGAAAGGTACCGAGCAGGGCCAAGAAAGCCCGGGCCTTCCACCGCTGGCTCGGCAGGGTCACCCTGCTGTTTATGGCAGCCACGATCGTGCTGGGACTGTTTCAGGCAGGTATACTGTAGAAAGTGATAGGGGTGTGCTCGGCGGGGTCCACGGTCGAACTATCAGCTGTTGGGCACGTGAAGGATCTCGCGGGCCTTGCTGCCCTGGGCGGGTCCGACAATACCCATTCGTTCCATCTCTTCGACCATCCGAGCGGCCCGGTTGTAGCCTACCTTTAACCGGCGCTGGATATACGAGGCGGAAGCCTTCCCGGCGGCCAAGACGATCTCGATAGCCTTGTCCATCAGCGGATCTTCGGAGCCGGATCCCTCATACTCCTCCTCTTCCTCATCGAAGAACATCTCCTCGTCGAGATACTCCGGCTCGCCAAGAGTCCGGGCGTGATCTGTGATGGCTTCCACTTCCTCTTCGGAGAGATACGTTCCTTGGATGCGTACGGGGATCGGGTCCCAGGCCGGGGTGAAGAGCATATCTCCCTGGCCGAGGAGCTTCTCCGCTCCGACAGAATCGATGATGATACGTGAATCAAACTTGCCGGCCACCATGAAGGCGATCCGGGAGGGGATGTTGGCTTTAATCAGGCCGGTGATCACGTCGATCGACGGCCTCTGGGTTGCCAGGACCAGATGAATCCCAACCGCCCGGGCCATGGCGGCCAGTCTGGCCAGTACCGCCTCCATCTCCTTGCCGGTGGTGGCCATGAGATCGGCGAACTCGTCGATCAGAATCACCCAGTAGGGGATCTTCTCGATGGTCAGCTTGTGCTTGGCCGCCTTCTTGTTGTAGGAACGAATATCCCGGGCTCCGGTGTAGTCCAACATGGAGTAGCGTCGCTCCATCTCGTTAATGCAGTATTGCAGCGCTTGAAAGGCCTTTTTCGGTTCGGTAACCACAGGGGTCAACAGATGAGGAATGTCGTTATAGGCTTTCAGCTCTACGATCTTCGGATCGATGAGCAGGATGCGAACATCTTCCGGTGCCCTCCTGTACAGGATCGAACAGATGATGGAGTTGACGCAGACGGACTTTCCGCTGCCCGTTGCCCCGGCAATGAGGAGATGAGGGGTCTGGGTCAAATCGATCAGCTGAGCCTCTCCGGAGATGTCTTTGCCCAGTGCAATGGGAATCTCCATCCGGGCATGCTGAAAATCCTTCAGGCTGACAATCTCTTTGAATGAGACAATGGCTCGTCTCTTGTTGGGCACTTCAATCCCCACGGCGTGTTTCCCCGGGATGGGCGCCACGATTCTGACCCTGGAGGCGGCCAAACGCAGGGCGATATTGTCGGCCAGATTGGCGATCTTGGAGATCTTCACTCCGGGAGAGGGAAGGATCTCGAACATCGTGATCACCGGGCCCTTGCGGATTCCCGTGACCTCGGCACTGATCTTAAACTCCTTCAGAGTCTCCATCAGCACTTCAGCGGAACGGCGGGTCTCGGCATCGATCTCCCAGTACTCCCCGTCCGGATAGTCCTTGAGCAGGCCCTTGATGGGAAAGGAGTAAACCGAGGATCCCGTCTTCCCTCCGGAACCACGGCTGCTCCGCGGACTCACCTTCTGTCGAGAGAGGATTCGCTCCCTGGCTTCAGCCTCCGGGGCGGGTCGCGGCTTCACCACCGGGGTACCTTCCTCCACCACTATCTCCAGCTCCGGCAACCCCGCTCCCTGCCCGAAACCGAGCCCGGCGGAAGCGGTCGCCGCTGCCGCGGTGCGTTTCCGTTTTGGTTTACGGGGCCGAGCTCTTCTGGCTGGTGTTTCTGCCTCCGCTGTACCCGCCCCGGCACGTGCTCTCAGAACACCGCGCAGGGTAAAGATGAGAAAGAGCTCGAACAAAACGATGAGAAAGAGAAAAATGGCCGACAGGGTGCGACCAAAGGTGTCGACCATCAGATCAGGGAGAAAGGAACCGGGTATGGTCCCGTGCAGCACCACCTTGTGAAAGACGCTGGCGGTGATAAAGGGCAGGATAAACAGATTCAAGACAAACAGACCCCGGCCGGAGAAACCTCGCGAGAGCAGAAATAAGGCCAGGAAAATCAAGTACACGGGAATAAAAAAGGAAGCCCACAGAAAGGTGGCGAAGAGAAACTCCCCCGGTACCGACAACAGACCTTGCTGAGCGTTGATGGCCCGTAGCAGCGAGACAAGGATCCCGGCGGCAACAACTGTCAGGAGCAAGGCCAGGATATAAGAAATGCTTGAAATACTACGCTTCAAAGTTCCCTCTACGTCTGTTATCGGAACAAAAGAAGGAAGAGTGAAAGAGCCCCTGTCTCAGAGCAGGATAAAAGTGGCCACCGCCAGCGGCACGAGGTAGATGCTGAACAGAGCCAGCCTACCCTTCCGTATGACTGTCAACAGCAGAAGCAGCGAGATCAGACCGACAACCAAGGAAGCGGCAAAACCCGCCACGAGGGCTGCCGGATCGACCACCTCGAAGAGCGAGCCGGCTTCGCGCAGCTGCAGGAGCAGGGCACCGAGAATCGCAGGAATCACGATTAGAAACGAAAACTCCCCCGCTCTCTGTCTGTCCAGGCCCCACAGAAGGGCGACGGAGATCGTGATCCCCGCACGCGAGATTCCGGGAAGAACGCCGATTCCCTGGGCCAGTCCTACGATCAGTGCTCCAAAGATTCCCATCTGCAGATAATCCCGCCGGCCTCGGACAAGAAGGGTTGAGATCAAAATCAGGGCCGTGATAAGGAAGAGAAGGGATACGAGTCGGGGCTGCCGGAAGAAGATCTCTTCAAAGCCCGAAAGAACCAGACCAACGCCGCCTGTCACCACGGTCGCGACGAGGATATAGAGGGTTAGATTCAGATTCTCCCGATCCTCGGGCGCCGAAGCTCTTCTCAGCCATCTCCAGATCGAGGACAGGATCGAAAGGATTTTCTTTCGAAAAACGATGATGACCACGATCAATGTGGAGACATGAAGAAGCACGTCGTAGAGCAGTGGAATATCCCCCAAGTTCATCACGTTTCTCAGCAGCACCAGATGACCTGAACTGGAAATCGGCAGGAACTCGGCGACTCCCTGAAGTGCGCCGAGCAGCAAGGATTGAACGGTGCTCACGGCTTTCCCTCCCTGTTTTCACTTTAGCCCCGGGAAGAAGAGAAACACCGTTTCTTCGAGGGACTGATCGTAGTACAAACCACCGTAGTATACAGCAGATACAAGGATCTTGCGTACATAGTTACGGGTTTCCGGGTAGGGAACAGCCTCGGCGAGCAGATCCGTGGGCAAACCGGCGAAGTTCCGCTCCCAGCTCCTCAGCCGGGACAACCCGGCGTTGTAGGCCATCAGTGCCTTAGGTATGTCTTCAAGCCGGGATAACAGCCTGGAAAAATGACGAGCTCCCAGGCGTAGATTCTGATCGGGATCCCGAAGGTCGTATTCCTCCATACGAAGCCTGCGAGCGGAATCCCCGGCCGTCTCCGGCATCAGCTGGGTCAGGCCGACCGCTCCGGAACGGGATACGATCTGTGGATCAAAGTAGCTCTCCTCCCGCACCAGAGCAAAAAACACTGAAGCCGGGATATCCTCGCTCTTCGCCAGCCCGCCGATCTGCTTTCCGAAGGCTTGCGGGTACAGAAGTTCGAGATCCCCCCGCTCCACCGCCGTGGGCTTCCTCAGAACGTAGAGATTCATGAGGCGAACTGAAGACAGATACTCCCCGCGGTTTTGTAGAGTGAGCGCACTATCAAGAATCAACCCCGGGGAGAGGGTGCGCCAATGCGATCGAAGGAGTTCCATTCCACGCTCGTAGAGTCCATACTCGAAGTATCCCCGGATCAAGATTTCCAGTGAATCATCCTCGCTGACTTGCTCCTCCCCACGCGAGGAGTCGCTTTGCTGGTCCGATCCATCAAGCTTCCACTGAAGGGGAAACCCCATATCGATCAAGGCCGCTTCGGAAAGATACCTGTAATAACCCTCACCTGCACTGCGAGCCTCCAAAAACAGGGATTGGGGGGACAGGGAAGCCTGAGAACCGGAAGAATCCAGCAGGCCCAAACTAACGGCCCGTGCGTTGATATAGGCCAGTCTGGCCATTGTTTCCGGCGGGCCGAACCCTTTGAGCAAACGGTAGAGACGGTGCAGGTCCTGCCAGTTCCTCTGAGCGATCAGCCGAGAGATCTCCGGCTCGAGGATAGCTTTGAAAAAGACCGGCTCGTGCCATAGAGAGGCCATCTCCTCGACCTGGTCGAGAAGCTCTCCAGGGGAGAGACTTCTGGCCATATCCAGGGCAAACCAGATGGCTCTGTCCCTCAGCTTCGGAGAGCCGGTATCCCGAACCACTTCGGAGAGCAGTCGCCTCGCCTCCGAGAAGTTCCCCTCCTTTCGATACAACCTACCCGCCATCTCCACGGCAACGAGGCGCTGGGAGGGGGAAAACCTCTCGGAGAGATCCAACAGCACTTCGGCGCCCCTGTTGTGCCCCGCCACGGCAAAATAGGCAGCCCCCATCTCCTCTATCAGGATGTCCAGGTCCAGCCGCTCGATCTCGAGCCCCGGCAGGGATCTCTCGATCAGATCGATCGCTTCAGAGTTCTGGCCTCGGTAGAGAAGGTCCTTGCCCTGAAAAAACAACAAGCCCGCCTGTGGAAAAGAATCCAGCACACCCTCCTGCTCCAGGTACGCATAGGCACGGGAGTGAAGAATCGAGGTGCGCTTGCTGTAAAACAGATCGATGAAAAGCTGCTGCCATCCCTGCCTCTCGAGCCTTTGACTGGACACGGCGGTGAAAAGATCCAACTCGTCGTCCCAGGGTGCGCCGCTGTTTCGCATCTCCTCGAGGAGGGTCAATACCTCCTCGTCCTGCTCCTGCCAGTAGAGGGCCGCCACCAACTTCCTCTCCGCCGGGAACGTATATCTTTCCTCCCGTGCGCGTCGGAGAATCTGTCTGGCCAAAGTCTCGGCTTCTTCGTAGCGACGGTTCTCCATCTGGATACTCAAGCGCAGGAAGGCCGCCTCTTCCCGCCAGGGCGAGTCTCCTCGCTGCCACTGAAGTGTCAGCAGTTTCTCAGCCGTCTGTTCCCGTTCCAATGAGGTGAAGATCAAAGACAGGTAGTAGGGCGCTCCCGGCCCAAGACGAAAAACCTCCGCCAGATTCCCTTCTTCGATTTGAAGATCCGCTAGAAACGCGTTTTCCTGTCTGGCCAGCCGCTCCAGGAAGGTGGACCGGGATATGCCCCACACCGTATCCGCCCTGCACTGGGTCAGTGAGAGGAGGAGGAACAAAAGAGATATGCTTGTACTAATTCTCTGGAATGAAGAGTTTTGTACCTGCAAGAATAAGGTCCGGATTGGTGATGCTGTTCTCTTTAGCTATTTTTGGGTACAGCCAAGGATTGCGATAGTAGGTAGCGGAGATATCCCACAGTGTGTCCCCCCACTTAATCTCATACCATAGGCCACCTGCGGCGCTTTCAGCCTCTGATTCGGTCCCACCGGCCGCCGTGGCTTGACCAACCTGCTGTTCCTCTGTCGCCGGTTCCGTCTCCTGGGGTTCCGCTTCATCCACAGGTGCTGCTTCCTCGCTCTCCGCAGCTTCGCTCTTTCCTCCGAACAGAGGCGGAATCGGTTGCCCGTCTAGGGCCCTGAAAACAACAAAGGCAATGCCTCCGATAAGGATCAGGCTCAGCAAAATGAAACCGATGAGAAGAAGTGGATTTCTACGCTTTTTATGCAGATGCTCCCGGCGGCGATCCGTATCCGCCAAAGGATAGGTCTCTCCAGTAAGAAGGGACTCCTCGAATTCATCGCTCTCCCCTTCCCCTCTGGAGGCTGCCCCTTCTCTCTCCAGCTCAAACTCCGGACCGGCGGCCGGACCTTCGGATAGAGATTGCAGACTAACCGAAAGACTCTGGCTCTCCCCGGTAAGAGCATCACTGGCAGTGGCCTCCAGATTGCCCTGTTCATCCACTCCAAGAACTACTTCCACCTCCGGTTCTTTCATTGGAGCGGGTTGGATGTTTTCGATCATCAAACTGCCGACATATTGGGTCTCTTCTGCGAATTCACCCTCGCCCCTGTACAGGTCGATTTGTACAGTTTCCTGATTGTCCCGAACCGTGGTAAGGATCAGCTTCTTCCTGCCCCGCCCTCCCCCCGGCAGCACCGGATAGAAAGAGCCATCTGCCAGCTTGATTCCTATCTGTTGTCCGTTCAAATCTCCTCCTCATCCCTCCCAAAACAAATCGTAGCTCGCCGCATCCCGTTTGTCAACGCACGATGTACGGGCACAAGGCGCCCAACGACTGCACCCTGTTTATAGAGTCGGCTGCAGAGCGGTCAAAACTTGACAACCCTATTGTTCTTCATGACAATACAGAAAGCATGGATTTGCTTTTCTACATCCTGATAGCGCTGGCCGCTGTGGGACTTTTGGGAATCGCCGTCGTACTGTTTATCAAACGGGACCACGAAAAGGACACACGGGGGCATAAACGGGTTCAACGTAGAGACAGAAATGTTGTGATTCGAGAGGCGAGCCGCCGCCTCGCTCAAGACCCGCGAGATGTTCAGGCTCTTCAGGATTTGGCTTATATAGCCTTTGAAGAACAGGACTACCCCAATTCCTACAAGTACTATCGATCCCTCGTCTCAATGTGCGGGGCTAATCCCGATATCGATGAGTTCGAGGTGAACTTGCGGCTTGGACAGTCGGCTTTCAAACTGAAAGATGCCGAGGAAGCCCACAAACACCTCATGGTCGCACGCACTCTCCGACAGGACGAATTTGAAGTCAATTTCAACCTGGGCGTCATGGAATATGCGCAGAAAAACTATCAAAGGGCATCCGGCTACCTCGGCATAGCCCGCAGCCAGCGTCCGGACGACGTAGCTACGAACCGCTATTTAGGCCACAGCCTGTATGCCCTGAAAAACTACAAAGAGGCGATCGAGGCCCTGCAGCGGGTGTTGGACTTTGAGCCTGAAGACAAAAAGGCACAATTCGTACTGGCGAAGTCATACTATGCATTGAAAAACAACGATCAGGCCCTACAGATTTTTTCACGCCTGCGCACCGATCCTAAAATCGGCGCCGTATCGGCGCTGCACTCGGGAGTTCTGAACAGCAATGCCAAGAAATACGACACAGCTCTCGTGGATTTTGACATCGGCGTACGTCACGAAAACGTTCCTCAGGCAGTCTTCGTCGAGCTGAAGTACAGAATGGCCGAGGCCAACCTCAAACTGGGGGAGCTTTCCAACGCTCTCAGGTTGTGGAAGGAGATCAACACCCTCCGGCCGGATTATAAAGATGTGCTTGAGAAGATAGGCCAATACCAGGAAGTCAACACCAACAGGTTCTTACAAACATTCCTCATGGCGGTAAGCTCGGAGTTCATTACTCTGTGCCGCCGGATCGTCACGCGCTACTTTGCCAACTCCAACACCAAGTTGGTCAACATCTCTCTGCGAAAGGGAGAGCACGCAGATATCCTGGCTCATGTACGAACCGCTCAGTGGGAAGATCAGGTGCTATTTCGCTTCGTCCGCTCTCAAGGGACGATCGGCGAGCTGCTCCTCCGGGATCTCTACGCCCACACAAAGGAGGTCCGGGCGCCCCGCGGTGTCTGCGTGGCCGCCGGGACATTCAGCGAACAAGCTCTGGAATTCGTAGAAGCCCGCATGATCGATCTGGTGGACAAAGAAAACCTGATCAAGATTCTGAAAAAAATGTAGAAAGAATCACCAGGTGACGTTCCTCCGACAGAAAGGGTACCTCTACGGCCTCGATCAGGACCTGCTCCAGGCTGATACCTGCCTCATCTATTTCTTCAAGGATGCGAGCTCTTTTTCCCTTGTAGGCGATAATCACACCGTTGTGATTTAGGATACGCCGTAAAGCGTCTATCTCCCTGTGAAGGGGGGTAAAAGCGCGGAAGACGACCAGGTCGAAGCGGCGCTCCACATCTTCGAGGCGAGCCTCCTCCACCTCGACATTATCCAGATGTGCAAGAATTGCGACATTGCGAAGGAAGGCGGCCTTTTTTGCGGATGGTTCCAAAAGAGTGAAACGTGAGTCTGCCAGGAAAACTGCCAGCGGGATACCGGGAAATCCTGCTCCACTTCCCACATCCACCACCTGCGCTCTCCGGGGAAGTGCGGAGATCTTCCGCCAGGCCGAAAGAGAATCGAGGACGTGCCGGATGATCAGCTGCTGCCCCGCAGCCTTCACAAAACCGTATGCCTTGTTCCAGCGTTCGAGCTCTTGAAGAAAAACGTGAAGCTTGAGCAGCTGGTCAACGTTGAAGGGGATATCCAGCTGTGCGAGGCCTTCCTCAAGAACAGGGGACACGTTCCCGCTCATCAGGCCCCTCCGTGAGCTTTTCCGTTATCATGACCCTGAACGTTGCCCTGGGTACCCCGGCCGCGGCGCAGATGAACCAGCAGCACCGCGATGTCGGAGGAGCGGACCCCGGAAACGCGGGATGCCTGTCCGACCGACAGCGGGCGGATCTCCTTGAACTTGAGACGGCTCTCCGCAGAGAGCCCCGTGGCGGTGTCGTAGTCAAAATCTCGAGGGATCTTTAAGTCTTCCAGCTCGCGGAATCGCTCGACCTGCTTCTCCTGTCGCTTTATATATCCTTCGTATTTCACGTCCAGCTCGCTCAGGTGAAGCCACTCTGAGTTTTTATCCTTTAATCCCTCGTCGAAGGACAGCAGATCTTCTATGTGGACCTCCGGATCCTTGAGCACGTGTTCCAAAGTGCCGCCGAGGTGTTTCCTGAACACAGGAAATTTTTTGCAGTCCCGCTCGTGGAGGTTTCTCTGGCGAAGAAGCTCGCGAATCTCATCGATACCCCTACGTTTCGCCTTTAGAGCCTCTACCGCCTCGCTGTTCTGCAGACCGATTTGATGTCCCTTCTCCAGCAGGCGCAGATCCGCCGTATCGTGGCGAAGGCAGAGGCGATACTCGGCTCGGGAGGTGAAAAGACGGTACGGTTCCTCGGTTCCCAGGGTGACCAGATCGTCAATCAACACCCCGATGTAGGCTTCCGCACGCGACAGGATCAACGGCGGTTTTCCCTGCAGATAGCAGGCTGCGTTGATTCCCGCCATCAATCCTTGAGCAGCTGCCTCTTCGTACCCGGAGGTTCCGTTGGTCTGTCCGGCGGCAAACAGTCCTCGGATCCGTTTGGTCTCCAAAGAAGGATACAACTGCGTAGGATTGATGAAATCGTACTCTACGGCGTAGCCGGGGCGCAGGATCTCAAGTTTTTCCAGCCCGGGCACGGTATGAAGGAACCGCTCCTGGACCTCTTCGGGCAGGGAAGAGGAGATGCCGTTCAGGTAAACCTCCCCGGTGCTCAAGCCCTCGGGCTCAACGAAGATCTGGTGCCGTTCCCGGTCGGGGAAACGGACTACCTTATCTTCGATGGAGGGGCAGTACCGCGGCCCGACACCTTTGATCTTGCCTCCGTACAGCGGAGAGCGGTGCAGGTTTTCCCGGATGATTCGGTGCGTTTCCGGAGTTGTATAGGTGAGGTAGCAGGAAACTGAGGGCCGGTTCAGCACGTCACTCTCGGCGGAGAAGCTGAAGGGCAGAATTATTAAGTCCCCTCTCTGCTCCTCCATGCGCTCCAGATTCAAAGAGGAGCGCAGTCCCCGGGCCGGGGTACCGGTTTTCAGCCGGCCCACGGCAAAACCCATCTCCCGCAGACGGGTACCCAAGCCGCAGGCCGGAGGTTCTCCCAACCGTCCCCCGGGGGCGTTGTACTCACCGATGAAGATGGTGGCTTCAAGAAAGGTTCCGGTGGTCAGGACAACGGCCCGGGATCGAAAGCGTCTACCCCGCTCGGTGAGAACACCCTGAATCGTCGAATCCGCTCCGTCAAGGAGAAAATCAACTACTGTGTCCTGAAAGAGGGTGAGATTGGCGGTTTGTTCCAGGGTCTGTTTCGCCAACAGGCTGTAGTGGGCCTTGTCCGCCTGGGCTCGGGGCGCCTGCACCGCCGGACCCTTGCTGCGGTTGAGAATCCGGAACTGGATCATGGTCTGATCGATCAGGCGAGCCATTCGACCGCCGAGCGCATCGATCTCCCGCACCAGATTTCCCTTGGCCAATCCACCGATGGCAGGATTACAGGACATCTTTCCGATGCAGTCCAGGTTCTGAGTGACCAGCATGGTGTTGTAGCCTAAAGCAGCAAGAGCACCGGCGGCCTCTATACCGGCATGACCGCCGCCTATAACAATAGCGTCGAAATCCACGATCACTTCCCCACGCAGAACTGGGAGAATATCTGGTTGAGGATATCCTGAGACGTGACTTCCCCGGTGATCTCCCCGAGGGCATCGAGTGCCTCTTTGAGATCCACCGCCAGCACATCCAAGGGTTGGGCAGCCTGCAAACCGGCGCGAAAGTCTTTGATCCCTTGCAGGGCGCGCTCCAACAATCTCTTCTGGCGAAGGGAATCGATGATCGGCTCTCCGCTGTCCACCATTCCCACTCCGGTCAGGACCTTGTCGGCGATCGCCCGGCCCAGCTCCTCCAGCCCGTCCCCCTCCTTGGCGCTGATCGGTATAAATCCTGCAGGACAGCGGCTGCTCTGCCGATCGATTTTGTTCCAGACCGGAATCAGCCGTTTCTCGCCGCCGCTTCCGTGCAAGAACTCCTCGTCTTTGGCGGTAAATCCTGATTCGCCGTCCACAAGATAGAGGATAATGTCGGCGTTGCTCACGATGCTGTCGGTGCGGCGCATCCCTTCCGCGTCGACTCCCTCCGCTTGTTCCCTGTACCCTGCCGTATCGTAAAGCTTTATAGGTATCCCCTCTACGGAGACGAACCTTTCCAGATAATCCCGGGTGGTTCCATGGATCTCGGAAACGATTGCCCGGTCCTCTCTCAACATCCTGTTAAACAGGGTGGATTTGCCGGAATTGGTGCTGCCGGCGAGCACGACGGAAATTCCCTCCTGATAGATTTTCCCGATTCGGTAGGTAGACAGGAGCCGTTCCAACTCCTGCTGGCAGCCGGTGACCTCTTCTTCGCCTAGGATTTTGTCGCTTTCCTCGATCTCGTCATCGGGATAGTCCAGGCGAAGCTCTACGGCGGCGGATAAACGGATGAGGGTCGATTTTATCTGATTGATCTTCTGTTCGATTGCGCCCGACAGGCGATTCAGGGCGATGGCTCGAGCTCTATCGGTCTTGGCTCGAACCACCTCATTGACAGCTTCAGCCTGAGTGAGGTCGAGCTTGCGGTTGAGGAATGCCCGCAGCGTGAACTCTCCCGGTCCTGCAAAGCGAAACCCCGCCTCCTCGAGCAGCGCCAGCAGGCGGCGAATGATGATCGGGCTTCCGTGACAGAATAGTTCAGCTCCATCCTCGCCGGTGAAGCTCTTGGGACCCCGGTACACGGCAGCCAGCACGTCATCGACGATCTCTCGCCGGCCATTCTCTCCCGGGGCGGTGATTACCCCACGATGGACCGTATGTCCCGGAATTTCTTCCAGAGTTTTTCCCGTTGCCGAAGCGGGCTCGAACACGGAAGCCAGAAGCCGAAGGCTATCCGGGCCGGATACGCGGATGACAGCCAGGGCACTCTCGCCCCAGGGTGTGGCTAAGGCTGCAATCGAATCTTGCGGATAGAACAAATCCTCGTCCATCAAAGACAAGATACGGTTTTTACTTCAGCCGTTCAATACAGCCTCAAGCGGGTGATGTCCCTCCGGTGTGAGTATTTGCGCTTAACAACCCAGCAGTTTATAAGTATCTTTTCCCTGGTACCAGGAGTGGAAAATGAGAGATACGGAAATAGATTTCATGGACTTCGAGTCCGCTCGAGAATATGTGCTCGCCTTTGTCACCACCCTGAAAAAGACCCAGAGAGACAGAGCCGTGGCTGAAGAAGAACTGGCTCACTGGCGAAGCCGAATCAAGCTGGCGGAGAGCCGGGAAGAACCGGTTCTGAAAAGGGGAGCGGAAGAACGGGTTGCGGGGCTCCAAACCCACTGTCAACGATTGCTCGAAGAAGAGCTGGATCTGAAGCGCAAGGTGGATGTGCTGAAAGAAAAATTGAAAGCGGCGAAAATACGCTCCTCCTTGCAGGTGGATGCCGATGCCCTGCTGGCCCAGATGCAGATGCTGGTAGGAGAGCCGGACACATTAAAAGAAAAGCTGCGGGACGAGGAGGCAGCGCAGGCATTGGAAGCCTTGAAGAAGAAGATGGGGGAAAGTGGAAATCAATAATCACAAATCCATCTTCGCACCTGCCTCCGATGCTGCCGGTTCAACCCATCCTTTATTACTTTTCGGACATAGGGGCTACTCCGCCCTGGCTCCGGAAAACACCCTGGCCGCCTTTACAGTTCTATTGGAACACAAGATTCCCGGTGTAGAGTTGGATGTTCAACTGAGCCGGGATGGAAAAGTTGTTGTCATCCACGACGAGAATGTGAAACGGGTAACCGGTCTGGATGCTCTGGTTCAGGATTGCTCCGCGCGGGAGCTGCGAAAGCTCGATGCCGGAGGCTGGTTCAACAAATCTTTTCGGGGCCAGAGGATTCCCCTCCTCGATGAGGTTTTTGAGCTTCTCGGGGACAAGGTTTACTACGATGTGGAACTGAAATGGGGACAACGCCGGAGCTGTGGTTTGGAGGAAGCGGTTGTTGAACGAATTCGCTCCCATGCCCTCGTAGAGCGCTGTTTGATCTCCTCGTTCAATCCCTACTGCATCCGCAAAACCCGGCAGCTTGTCCCGGATATTCCTACAGCCCATATATACTCGAGACATTCCAGCATCCCCTTACTTCTTCGTCACGGGGAAGCAGGGATCGCAATCCCCACCCCCTTCATGAAACCCTGGTCTAATCAGGTGAACCTGTTCAGCTCTTTTTTCATCCGGAGGGTGCTCAAAAGCCAGATCCTTACCTGGACGGTGGATGACCCGGAAGAAGCCACTCGCCTGGTACATCTCGGTGTTCGGGGCTTGATTTCCAATCATCCGGGAAAGATCAAAGCGGTAGTTTCCGCAAAGGACCAGTGATGACTCTATACTTGATTCGGCATGCCCAGTCTGCCAACAA
>JAGLQP010000001.1 GCA_023136785.1 Spirochaetales bacterium | reverse complement strand
TTACAGTCTGCCCCCTTTGACCGCTCGGGAATCTCCCCAGACGCTATGTGCGCTATGTAGTCGGCTAAGCTACCATAGCCGCCTAACCGTCGTCAAGCCATCTGCCGGATTCGAACCGGCGACCCCGAGATTACAAGTCACGTGCTCTGCCAGCTGAGCTAAGGTGGCGTTAATTTAATACCCCATATAGACTTGCAGATACATACTATCCCGGTCTGTCTATATGTCCCATTTAATTTAGTAATTCCGTATTGTTTTGTCTACAGCAGCACACAGTATTGCCGCCATCGCTCAGAACCTACGGCAGTGTCAGCACCTCGGTGTGACTGGCGAACACGGCAACGGTGTGCTCGAATTGGGCAACAGGGGATCGATCCAGGCTGCGCAGGCTCCAGCCGTCGGACTCCTTCTGGACCTTCACTCCCCCCAGCCCTAGGGCAGGCTCGAGAGTAAAGACCATTCCCGCTACGATCGGCAGGCCTTGCCCCCTCTTACCGGTGTGGGGCACCACCGGCTCCTCGTGCAGCTTCCTGCCGATGCCGTGTCCGACAAACTCCGGTAAAACAACGCATTGCTGCTCCTCGGCAACCGTCAGCACCGCGGCCCCTACATCCCCCATCCGGGAGCCCCTCCGGGCCGCCTGCACCGCTGCAGCCAGGGCTTTTTTTGCCGTCTCGATCAACCGCTGCTTCTCCACGGAGAGAACCCCGACACCGAAACTGGCGGCGGAATCTCCGAACCACCCGCCCCAGAGCACGGCTACGTCGATGGTGATGATATCTCCCTCCTGCAGTTTTTGACGCGAGGGGACGCCATGGGCGGCCACCTCGTTTACGGAGATGCAGGTGGAACCGGGAAACCCCGCCGTCACTCCCGGTAGAGCGTCGTACTGGCGCATCAGGGCTGCGGCGATTCTGTCCAACTCCAGCGTTGAAATGCCCTTTTCCACATGAGCCGCCACTGCTTGAAGGATACGGGCAGCGATTCGGCAGCTCTTCCGGATGCCGTCGACCTCGTCGGAGGTTTTCAGAGGAATATCCAGTTCCACTAGCTCCCTGCTTGATAGAGAGGAAGGTACCCTTCCCGGAGCACCTTCTCCCAGGTGTAGTGCTCGAACACCTCGGAAAAGGCCTGGCGTTGGAGACGCTTCAAACGGTCCTGATCCTCCCGATAGTCCGAGATCGATTCTCCGATCGCCTCAACCAGAGCCTGAACCGAATGGGATTTGTAGCTGTAGCCGGTATAACCCGGTCGCACCTTGATCAGTCCGCCCACCCCATGAACGATCGGAAGATTTCCCATCATCTGGGCGAATAGATCGGTCAGACCGCAGGGTTCGTACCGAGAGGGGACGAGAAAAAAATCTCCGGAAGCGTAGATGTACTTGGCGGCCTGGCTGTTGTACCCGATCAAGAGGCATAGTTTGCCCTCCGCCTCCTGACGGCGAGTGATTTCGATCAGCCGGCCCTCGATTTTTTTCTCCCCCTGGCCGAGGATGAGAAACTGAACATCCCTGTTTTTGGAGAAACAGCGGGTCACGGCGCCGGCCAGAATGTCGACGCCCTTCTGGCCTGTCAATCTGCCGACAAAGGTGTACAGAGGCCGATCGGAGGCCTTTTTCAAGGACCCGAAGATCTCCAGTCCGGTCAGCTCGGGGGTGGAAGAGATCCGCCCGCCTCCGTTTGAATCCTCGACGCCGGAAAGCAGCTCGACGAAGCGATCCCGGCAGCTCCGCTTTCCGGAGAGGTCGTTCCGGGAAGGATCGAAGGTAAAGGGAAGCCCGCTCTGCCCGGGATAGCGGGGATCGAAGGATTGCGGCGCGATGCCATTGGTGATCCCCAACAGCTTCACCCCCGAGCGCTCGAGGGCCGCCCCCAATCCACCGGTCAGTTCGTCCAACCGGCCCGAGTTTATCTCTTGGGCATACCCCTCGGATACCGTGTTGATTGGAGCATAAACCGCGCCCACCAGGAAGGGATCCACCGCGCCTTTGAGGATGCCTTTGGAGAGAATGTCCGACGGCAATCGAGTCAGCTGGGCGGCGAAATCCATGTCGTAGATCTCCTGGTGGTATCCTCGTCCCGCATTGTGTATCGTGATCAGAGCCCGGCTGTCCTTAAGTTCCTCCCGGTAGGCAGAGCAATTCCTCATGATGGCGGGAAGGAAGGCCGAGTGGCCGTCGTGGCAATGAAACACATCCGGGGGTCCCAGAGCCAGGGCCAGCTCCAGAGCGCCCCGCTGGAGGATCAGGTTGATATGGTGGGCGTCCCAATGCCCCGATCCCTTTCGTTTCCGCGGGTCCTCCTTTTCCTCCTCCCCCGTGTAGGTATAGATCGCCCGCTTGCTGCGGGTACGCGGGCAGTCGAGCAGATACACTGCAGCGCCTTGGTGCCGGCAGCGAAAAACCTCCACCCGCTCCTTACGCGAGGGCAAGCTTGCGGAACCGGAGGGCAGCTGCAGATCGAAGTGGACGCCTGTACTCTCCGCATCCAGCCGTTGAAGATCGATGAACCCGTATCGAGGCAACACCACGGCGGTGGGCACGCCTTCCTTGGCCAGAGCTTCGGAGAGTCCGGCCACGACATCTTTCAAGCCCCCCGCTTCGGCAATACCGTCACACTCCCGACTGATATGCCAAACCCCGCGCTTTAGACTCACCTCTGGTCCTCTCCACCCGCTGCATCTGTCAGATCCGGACGCAGGACCGCTGCCCGGCCCAGGTAGACCGGTATGGGCAGGCGATCCTCCTCCGTCGAATATGTCACCAGTACCCGAATGATTCTCGGCAGGGCCCCTTCGATATCCGCCTCCTGGACGCAGAACAACGGAGTGTCGGCGAAGCCGGAGGAGCGTATTCCCGTGGCCGGGTTGCTCTTGGTCAGGTCCTTGGTCAGAGAAAAAAGAACGCTGATGATTTCACTTTCCCCGATATGATTGCGGGTCAGGATCTCCTGAACGAGCTGCAACGCCAGCGAGTGGATCTGCTCCGCACTGTTCCTGCCGACCCCGGCAGCCCCTCGTACTGAACGAATCACATCATCCTCTTCTACAGCAGCCCGGCGATGATCGCTTCCCGTTCCTCTTGCGGCAGCTCCCTGGGATTGCCGGACATACTCGATCCGGAGGAACGGTGAGCGATTTCCGGGATCTGCCCCGGATCTACGGCGAATCCTTTGAGGTTTACCGGAAGATCGTAGACGGAAAACAGGGAGTCGATCTCCCCGATCAGCCACTGCACCGGATCATCCTGGGCGGCTGCTCCCTGCTTGTCCGCCACCCCCTGCTCCAGTGCTGTCTGGTAGAGCAAACGGCAATCCTCCCGGATCACCTCAGCATTGGCCCGGAGAACCGGTCTGATGAACAGGGCGCAGATCAATCCATGAGGGATGTCGTACAACCCTCCCAGGCCGGAGGCAAATCCGTGGGCGGCGCCAAGGCCGGAGTTGGCCAGGGCGATCCCGCTGCACATGGCGCCGTAGGCTGCAGCGGCGCGGGCCTGCAGATCGTCGGGATCCTTCGGAATCATCTTGAGGGCCCGCAGCATGCCCGGGAAGGCCTGCCGGGATAGGGCTCGCGGAATAGGAGCGGATTTTTTTGACAGGTTAGCCTCGACCAATTGGGTCAAAGCATCCATGCCGACGATTCCGCTCAAGGTAAGCGGAGCTCCCACGGTTAGCTCCGGATCGACCAGGGCATAGGTTGCCAGCATGAAAGGAGAACGCAGGCTCTTCTTTGCGCCATGGGCCTTGGATTTCAGGACAGCGTTTTTCGTGACTTCCGCCCCGGTCCCAGAGGTCGTGGGCAGAGCGAGCCAGGGAACTCCCGGAACGTCGAGCTTCAGGCCTTTGCCGATGCCTTCAAGGAAATCCTCTACCTTGTCCCTGACCGGCAGCAATCCGGAAACAGCCTTGCCCGTGTCCAGTACCGAGCCGCCCCCCACCGCGAC
Source organism: Spirochaetales bacterium (assembly GCA_023136785.1). Lineage (GTDB taxonomy): Bacteria > Spirochaetota > Spirochaetia > SZUA-6 > DRHE01 > JAFGQJ01. The sequence continues at coordinate 19,364 of JAGLQP010000001.1, read as the reverse complement.
GATCACCTCGGGCTTGAAATCCCGTGCCTGCTCCAGCAGCCCATTCAGCCCCTCAACCTCCGGCTCCCTCCCCGGGCACTGGAGGGAAAGCACCTCGAAGGATGAAAGTACTTCGCGGAATCTGTGCTGCCATCCGGACTCGGAGAACCAGTGCTGTCCACTGAACACAAGGACCCGCCTTCCAAAACGGGGCAACAGTTCCGGAAGTTTTTTCCACTCTCCGGGTCCGAAGAAAATACCCTGGGGCATCTGCAATACAAAATTGTTCACTCTTCGTCCTACCACCTTGAGAATGATCCGAGTATAGCAACGCAGAAGAAATCCTGTCAACGAAGCCCGTCATCACCGTTGTGATCCGACCTTACAACTGGAACCAGGCGGAGAGAAAGGAAAAGGCCAGTAACAGCAGGTAGGAAATCACAACAGACAGCGAACAGAAGATCAACTTCAGATAGTACCTACGCTGCCGTCGCAGGATAAATACCAGCAGAATGTACAGGATGCCGAGGAAAACCTCGGCCAGGAGACTGATCTTGAGCAGCTTGATCAGGAAAATCTGCGTCGAATCGAGAAACTCCTGAAAATTCCCGAGCAGGTAGAGAAGGAAGAGGAGAAGGGAGAAGATAAAAAAGAACACCACCCCTCTGGCAACCAGCCAGTACAGAGAGGAGAGAATAAAAATTTGTCCCCGGCTTCGTCTCAAGGTTGCGACCTCCTGCCGATATTTGCACTACCCTTCAGTATAAGATGGATCGGCTTGCAATTTCGAACATTTTACGTAATATGTGTAAGGAAGGAAAGACGATGAAAGCATTCCTAATCATCCTGGTGATTCTTGTGGTACTGGCGGGGACCGCCTTCTACTTCGGCTGGGTTCAGATCCTTCTGCCTCCGGAGAATTACGCCGTGGTATTTACGAAAATCGGCGGATACGACGACCAGGTGATTCGTCCCGGAGAGTTCAGCTGGCGATGGGAGCGTCTGATTCCCACAAACATGACTCTGTATACCTTTGATCTCCATCCCCGTACTCTGGATGTTTCTTTCGAGGGAAGCCTGCCATCCGGACAGCTGTACTCCTCGATTCTCCCGGAAAATCCCGATTTCTCTCTCAGCGGCAACGTTACGATTCAGTTCGGGATCGTCCCGGAGAGCCTGCCCGCTCTCGTTGCCGAAGAGAAGCTTTCCCCTGAAACGCTGGATGATTTCTACGAGGCAAGGGCCGAACAGATCTCCAACCGAGTCATGAACAGCTTGAAGGAGGTTCAAAGCGATCTTGCCTCGAGTGCAACGCTGAATCTGCAGATGGAACGGAAGCTTGCCCGTGAGTTTCCCGACTTGAAAATCTTGAGTCTCCGCACCGAGACTGTGAGCGTACCGGATCTCGAGTTGTACGAGTTGGCACGACAGTCGTACAGAGAGCTGGTAGAAATCAGGGATCGCTCGCGGGATGTAGCCGTAGCCAGGTTGGCGGAAGAGCAGGTTCGGGCGGAGAACGCCAGGGATCAAGAACGGAAAACCCTGGAAGCCCTGAGAGAGTACGGGAAGCTTTTAAACGAGTACCCGATTTTATTGAAGGCGATGTATGTCCAGAAGCTTTCCGGGGAAAAGGTGATCACAATTCCCGAATTCGATTTGAATACGATCCTTGAGTTTTCGGAAGCCGAATAACCTTTGAGGAAAGATTACTTTTTCAACTTCCAGAAGTACGCCTACATAAAAGAACCGAAACCCGACGGGTGTATCTTCTGTTTGATTCGTGACCGGCATCCCTCGGTTACCGATCTGTCTGTGCACAGAGATAACCTGTTTATCGTGACGGTGAATCTCTATCCGTACAATCCCGGGCACCTGCTGATCTTCCCCACACGCCACACCGAGGATATCAGGAACTACACTCCCGAAGAAGAGCAGCGATTGAACGAGCTGACCCGCTATTTTCTCGATATTGCCGATATGGTCCACCAGCCGGTGGGTTACAACATCGGCTACAACATGGGCCACTCCGCCGGTGCTTCCATCGATCACCTTCACCTGCACCTGATTCCACGCTATCCCCACGAGACGGGGATCGCTGACCTCATAGCCGGGAAACGGGTCCTGGTGGAAGAACCCCGGGAAACGGCCCGCCGCATCCGGGAAACGGTAGAACAGAACCCTTTCAGGAATCCTTTTCCAGAGCAACCAGCTGATTGAGAAGATCCTGAAAATCAGCAACCAGATCCGAAGTCAAACGCAGCAGAGTCGATAGGGTTTGACTTTTCCCCTTGTAGAAATGCAGCGTTTTCAGCACCGACTTGACGCTCTCCATCGGGCTTGACAGCAGATCATCGTATACACGCTTGATGCCGAGCAAATACTCCATACCCTGATCGACAAGCTCTCGGGCTTCTCGATTCTTCTGAAGTACAAAACCGCGATAGAGCTTCTGTTGGCCGAGGTCGGTGGCCAGGCGATGGCGAAGTCGTAAGAGGGTTTTGCCGTCATCTTCGTCCGGGGCCAGGGAACGGTCAAGGAGTACCAGTTTGGCTTCCAGTTCCTCCAGTCCGGCGGCGTACTGGTTTAGCCTGGCTTGGATCATCCGGTTTCCCGCGACGATATAGGAGTTGACGATCTGCAGAGTTTCCTGAATGTATCCCTTATAGATCCTGGACAGATAGTTGTACAGGATCTTCACCGATTTCGTATAGCTGAAATAGGGCAGTTCGAGGGCTGAATAGTCGAAGCTCGGTGTCTCAACGTAGTAGAACATCTCGTACAGCTGATCGGATTTAAAGATCTCCTTGATCTTTGCTTCGATGACGCTTTTCTTTACCGCAATGATTCTCTCTTCCAGCTGACCGAGTATACGACCCTTAAGTCCATTGACGTACAGAGGCTTGGCATATAACCGGGGTGTGGCAAAGACAAGTTTGTAGTAGGGATCTTTGCGGAAGTAGCGGAGCAGATCCATTATGGGAATTTTTTTAATGAACGCGTTTGCAGAATCCACCAGCTGAACAAGAGCGTTTGTCAGCTCGAAGATCTCCACCTCTTCCCTGTCCAGATCGACAACCTCCCCTTCCTCCTCACCGTCCAGGTTCTCCTCGAGGAAGTAGGAGAACAACTCCTCGTGGCAGAACCATTCGCCGCCAAGGCCGGTGGCAAGGTTCAAGGCGTGCCAGAGGCGATCCAACTGATCCAGCATGAGCATGACCGACGCATTGGTGAAGAAGGGATACTTCTCCTCCAGCGCCCCCCACGTGGGTTGATAGTTGAAATGGCGAAAGGTAGCTGCGTAGGGAAACAGTACGAGGTTCTTTAGATGAGTCAGAGGCTTGATACCCTCCTCCAACTGTCGAACAAGCTTGTCGGGAATGCGCTTGATATAGTCGTTGAACTTGCGCAGCAGCCGCTTGCGCACTTCCGCTTCGCTGCCCGTGTCGTGAAAGATCTGCTCCATGTCCTCTACAGGAAGAAAGTCTTCCAGCTTCTTTTTTGCCTTGGGCAGCTTTGTATCGAACAGACGGGTAACGGCCTGGTTGCGGAAGTGCTGATCCGTGTGGAAAGCCTGGAACATCTCCCTAAGCGGAAAGGAGGCGTAGTACAGATCGAAGAGCTGTCGGGCAAACTTGGGGGAGAGATCTCTGGTCTCGAAACCCGTCAGCCCGGCGCTCTTGTGGCGAATGCCCCGTTTCAGCTGTTTGATCTTCAGATCGACAAACAGATCTCGTTTTGATTTGCCGCTGAGAAGACCTCTCAGCCAAAGCACGAAGCGGGTCCAGGGGGACAGATTCTGCATCTCCTCGGCCAGCAGTCTGTCCCGTTCCTCCTGCTTGAGCTCGATTCGACTGTACTCGCCCTGACCCTCGCTTCCCAGAGAACGGGTGATCCGAGCAAGAAGCTCACGACGCTCTCTTTCAGGAAGCTCGGAAGAGATCTCTTCAAGCTTGGTTTTTTCGAGCATCTTCCTCCCCTACCAGAGTTCGTACCATCAACAGCCTGCCCTGCTTCACCGAAACTGTACAGGGATCCTCGCTGAAGACATTGCTTAAGGCCACATCCCCGCAATCCCACTCCAAGCCATCAAGGGACCATTTCAAACCTTGAGAAGATATGCCTGTAACGGATCCCCCCAAGGGGAAGAACGAGACGGTTTGACCTAGGCAATCCGTAATGATCTGTGTCCCCTCCACAACCTGGATCTGCTCTCTCGAAGTGTACCACGTGGTCGGGCGTTTTTCCCTTTGGAACAGGGCAACTATCCCTAGCAGATGATCGAGCCTGCCGCCACCACCGCCGGCCACAACTGTGCGCTGGTACCCCATTTCCCAGAGAATCCGCAGGCCGATCTCGGCGTCGGTTTCGTCTTTTTCCCGAGGATAGCGCCGGATCCGCTTTTGCGGAAAAGCCCTAAGTTCTTTCGAATGCTGTAGGGAATCCAGATCCCCCACCAGGAGATCCGGCGTCAGGGCCAATTTTCTGGCCAGATCAAAACCAGAATCGGCGGCAATGGTGTAGGTGATCGCGCCAAGGATCGGCTCCAACAGCCCGCGTTCCGGACCTTCCCCTCCAATCAGCAGCAAGCCGACACCCTCTGTCATGGTGGGGCAAATCTTATCTCCTTTGAGCCGCATGATCAACAGAAAATTATTTGTCAAAATTATTTGTCGCTTAAGAAACTGCTTTGAAATTTTTTGAATCTTCCGACTAGTAAAAGGAGAAGTTCGAGCTTTGAAGTGGGAAACTAAGATTTCGCACTCAGACAGGCTTAATCTTCAACCCGGGCCGGCACGCCTGGGGCTCGGACAGGGACGTCCGGGTAAATATTTCAATCAAGGAGGATTGAATGATTATCAATCACAACATGAGTGCCCTCTTTGCCCACCGTCAGGAGAAGTTCAATTCTTGGGCAATCGACAAGGACATGGAGAAGCTGTCCTCCGGAATGCGGATCAACCGCGCCGGGGACGACGCCTCCGGTCTGGCCGTATCCGAAAAGATGCGCGCCCAGATCCGGGGACTCCAGCGGGCTGAGAAGAATGCTTTAGACGGCATTTCCTTCATCCAGACCGCTGAGGGCTATCTCCAGTCGACATCGGACATCCTGCAGCGAATCCGCGAGCTGGCTGTCCAGGCTGCCAACGGTATCTATTCCGATGAAGATCGGATGCAGATCCAGGTAGAGGTCTCCTCCATGATCGACGAGGTGAACCGCATCGCCTCTCACGCCCAATTCAACGGAATGAATCTTCTGACCGGACGCTTCGCCCGGTTCACCGGCGAGAACGTTGTTACAGCCAGCATGTGGCTGCACATCGGGGCAAACATGGACCAGCGCGAGCGGATGTACATCGGTACGATGACCGCTCAAGGGTTGGGATTGCAGAATCCCAACGGACCCCCGCACACGGCTACCTTCATATCGATCTCCTCTCCCGACCGCGCCAACATGGCGATCGGGATGGTGGACGAGGCCCTGAAGCTGATAAACAAGCAACGGGCCGATATGGGAGCGTACCAGAACCGTCTGGGGTACGCGATGAAGGGATTGGCCGTGGGCGCCGAAAACCTGCAGGCTGCCGAGTCCCGCATCCGGGACACGGATATGGCCGAGCAGATGGTCAGCTTCGTAAAGAACCAGATCCTGGTCCAGTCCTCGATGGCCATGCTTGCCCAAGCCAACATCAAGCCGCAAACGGTACTCGAACTGCTGCGATAGGGCAGTGAAAAAAAGCGCCCTTCTCCGGCGCAGGTACCAAAAGGGCCGTTCTCCATTGTGGGACGGCCCTTTTTTTCTGCTCCTTGACAGCGTATCAAGGTTCGGGTCACCATTTGCACGAATATCGCACGATGTTTCGAGTCCCTCGGATTGTCAAAGATTTCTCCTCCTTTTTCTCTGAAGCCGGGTTTCAGTGCTACCTGGTTGGGGGCGCTGTGCGGGATATGCTTTTCGGGCGCAAAGTCCAGGATTTCGATATCGCAACGGATGCCCTGCCTGAGGATGTGATCCGAGTGTTTCGTCGGGTCATCCCTACGGGAATCAAGCACGGCACGGTGACGGTTCTGTTCAAAGAAACGCGTTTTGAAGTTACCACTTTTCGCATCGACCAGGACTACCAGAACGGCCGCCGACCCGATTCTGTGATATTCACCCCGTCGATCGAGGAGGACCTCAAACGGCGAGATTTCACGATCAACGCCATAGCCTACGATTTGCATAACCATCACCTTCTTGACCCCCACGGCGGTCGAAAAGATTTGAAAGCGGGCATCATCAGGGCAATCGGCGATCCTCTGCAGCGTTTCCGGGAGGACGGTCTGCGACCGATCCGAGCCTGTCGATTTGCGGCCCAGTTTCGCTTCGAAATTGAAGAAGATACTTTCACCGGCATCTCCCGCAGCATCGATACCGTGAAAATGGTATCGGCTGAACGGATACGGGACGAGCTGATCCGGCTGCTGGAGGCGCAAACCCCCTCGGTGGGATTCTCCCTGCTCGATGGTTGTGGACTGCTTCGGCTCATCATCCCTGAACTCACCGCCTGTAAAAACGTAGAGCAGGGAGATCTTCACCAGTATGACGTGTATCATCACCTGCTGTACGCCTGCGATGCGGCGCCCCGGGACAACCTGCCGGTGCGCCTGGCGGCCCTGTTTCATGACCTGGGCAAGCCGGAAACCCTGAACCTCTCCCCGGACGGGGAAATCAGCTTTCACCGGCACGAAGCACTGTCGGCTCGGCTGGCCGGAAGGATACTGCGCCGGCTGCGCTTTTCCAACCAAATCCTGAAACAGGTCGGCCATCTGGTAACTCAGCACATGTTCCACTATGAACCGCAATGGACGGATGCTGCGGTACGCCGCTTCGTAGCCAGGGTCGGCGAAAAGAATATCCCGGATATCCTTTCCTTACGCCGGGCGGATCAGCTTGCGATCGTTGGCAAACGATTCGTCTCCGGTTCGCTGCTCGCTCTGGAGAAGCGTATCGAAGAGGTGCTTGCGGAGGATAAGGCGCTGACACTCAAGGATCTGGCAATTAACGGAGATGACATAATCCGAGAGCTGCAGATACCCCGCGGCCCCAAAGTAGGGATCATTCTAAACGCCTTGCTGGAGGGCGTGCTCGATGACCCGAGTCAAAACGACCGTAAAACTTTGTTGAGGATTGCCAGAAAATTCTACGAAAGCCGATTCGCCGATGCGCACTGACAGTTGACGCTCATGCCTTCGGCCGCCTTGAGCAGCACCTGTAGGTCTAGTGCCGGCGACTCTTCTGTCTCTCCACCAGTGCCTTATAGGCGATTCCGGCGGCCTGCTGTTCCGCTTCCTTCTTGTTCTTTCCCGTACCGGGGCCATAGGTCCGTTTCCCGATAGCGACTTCGATCCAGAAGGTGCGATTGTGGTCCGGACCCTTTCGATGGACGATCCGGTAGCGTGGATAGCTCCTAAAACGCTTCTGCACGTATTCCTGAAGCAGGGTCTTGTAGTCCTTCTTGTGACGATCCTCGAGAACCATATTGATTTGGGGTATGAGAAGATTGCGTATGAAGGTCCTGACCGCCTTGAATCCCGAATCCAGATAATAGGCACCGATAATCGCTTCCATGGCATCGGCAATCAAGGCCTTTTTTGATCGTCCTCCGGAGTACTCCTCTCCCTTGCCGATCAGGATAAAATTATCCAGGCGCAGGATTCTGCCGATCTCCGCCAGAATTTCCTCGCTCACCACATGGGACTTGATCTTTGCCATGTCCCCTTCGGTCTTGCCCGGAAGGGCGGTCACCAGGTATTCACTCACCACCAGCCCGAGAACGGAGTCGCCGAAAAACTCCAGTTTTTCATTGTTGTCGACTCCATCAGCCTGTTCATTTGCGAAGGAACGATGAGAAAAAGCAAGGTTCAAGAGCGCGAGGCTCTTGAACCTTATCTGTGCATGTTTTTGAAAAAGCTGCAGTTCCTTTTTTCGTTCCCCGCTGGGAACAGGAGCTGTGAAGGGTAGATCCTTCAGGGATAATGTCACCTTTGCCAGGTTATTTTTTATCCAACTCAGATTTTATGAAATCGAGTGCATCCCGTACCGTGTTGAACTCGTTCGCTTTCTCATCAGGAATGGTAATGCCAAGCTCCTCCTCGATCGCATACACGAGCTCGTAGGTATCCAGACTATCCGCACCCAGATCTTGGCGGAATGAAGAATCGGGCGTGATTTTTGATTCCTCAATTTCCAAACGATCGGCGATCAGCTTCTTCAGTTTTTCGAATAGATCGTCAGCCATTTTTCTCCCTCCTCAGGTAGTGTTGGCTTAAGCCAGTTCTTCCAGCTCAAGTATTTGTTTCCCCCGGTAGAATCCACACTTCGGACAGACTCTATGGAGTAGCACTCTGTTTCCGCAGTTGCTGCATTCAATCATCGTCGGGACGCTCAAGCGCATCGTCTGCGCCTTGCGTTTTCGGGAACGAGTCTTCGAAATTTTACGTTTTGGTACTGCCATGTATATATACCTATGCTTTCAAGGGTGAAGTGAGTGAAAAATAACGCATTGGAAACGCTCTGTCAACCCTAATGTCCGACCTACTTATCCGGCTGTTTGACCCGAGCCAACAGCTTCTTCTCCACCCCCGGCGGCACCATCTCCGAGATATCTCCGCCGAAGGTGGCCACTTCCTTTATCCCGGAGGACCGAAGGACAAAATACTTTTGGTCCGTCGGCATGAATAGAGTCTCGATTTTAGGATCTAGAGCTCGGTTCATCATGGAAAGCTCGAATTCATAGTCGAAATCAGAGAGCGCCCGCACCCCTCGAAGTATCACTTTGGCACCAATCTTCTCGGCGAAATCCACGATGAGCCCACGGCAGATCGTCACCTGCACGTTGTGCACGTTGGGAAACTCACGCACCATTGTGGTGATCATTTCAAAACGCTCATCGGCGCTGAATAGATACTTCTTCCGCGGGTTGTCCGCAATCACTACTTCAAGCTGCTCGAATATCGCCGCAGCCCGATTTATGATATCGAAATGGCCGTTCGTTGGCGGATCAAAGGAGCCCGGATATATCACTTTCATAACCGATAGTGTAGTCATAATCGTGTATCCGGGTCAATAAATGCGAAAGATTTTGACAGTAGAGGACGAAAATTATAGAATGGTGGCACAGATGAAAATTCTGTTTCCGATTGCCGCCTCGAGCATCATCCTTTGCTCCTGCATGATTTTTACACCTCCAGCGCCGGAGCAGCCGCCAGAGGAGCCGCCGGAGCAGCCCGTGGAGGTGATCGAGGAAGCTGAAAGCGAGCAGATCGAGCCGGAGCCACAACCCGAGGCCGAGGAGTTTGTGGTCACCGAAGAGGTCTATTCAAAGACCTTCGATGAAATCGAGGCGTTTATACGCAATTTGAACGAAATCATTCGAAACGAGGACTACGATACCTGGCTGACGTATCTGTCGAAAAACTACATAGAAAGTACCGGCGACCCGGAGTATTTGAAACAACAGTCTGAACAGCCTCTGCTGAAAAAGAACAATGTCCATTTGAGCAGTTTGCGGGATTATTTCACCTATGTTGTAGTCCCAAGCAGGACCCAGGCACAATTGGGCGAAATCGAGTTTATCGATGAAAGTCAGGTTCGGGCCTTCGCCATGATAAGAAACACCAAGGCGCTTCTCTATCTACTTGTCCGTGAAAACGACAACTGGAAAATAGAGGTGTGGTAGTGTATACTAATAGGGAGTGGAGACGAGGATGAAGGGAAAAGCAATCTTAGCATTTGTTGTAGTCGGCAGCCTTGCAGTAGGATCCATGCTTGGCGCTCAGGGTACGGAACGAGAACTGACGGTGGAAGAGCTGTACCTTCGAGATATTGAATTCCAGATCTTAAGTGAGAAAGCCTTCTCGGACAGCCGGGAGATCAAGCTCGATGTTCTGGACGAGATCGAAACCATGATCGAAGAGGGGGATATCGACGACCCCGACAAAGTAGAGTTCGTTCTCGAATACCTGGGCATGGAAGGAACAGCCCGGCGTGTTCGGGAATCCGCCCGGTTGATCAACTACTATCCCGAAGTGCGACGCCGTGCGGCGAACCTGCTCGGGCGCCTCGGGGGTGAAAGAGCGAAGGACGCGCTGGTGTCGATACTGCTGATTGACGATGAGCCGATGGTCAAGGCTGAAGCGGCCTATGCCCTCGGAATCATTGGCATGAATGACGGTAATGAGGTGGTCCGGGCCCTCCTGTATACACTGGAGAACGAAGATCCCCTGATGCCGGACAACAATCTGGCCTATGCCGTCTGTCTGGCTGTGGAAAAAATCGTCGAGGCAAACAACGGCGATTTGGAAGGCTCGGCCTATGCCGATTTGGCCCGAACGCTGGTCCGGATTGCCCAGGGCAACTACATCAAGACGGTCAGACGCAAGGCGCTGCAAACTCTCGAGGTCTTGAAAGAATACCAGTAATCTAAAAAAGCTTTCGGCGGCTACTGCCCCTCAGCCTGTAGGTCGTTAATCACCTCTTCAAGCCATTGGTTCTCCGCCTCGAGGTGGATAATCCCTTTCCTTATTATTGCCTGCAGAAAAAAATTGATCTCCTCCCGGATGGAAACAAGTGTGCGCTGGAAGTTTTCCTTTTGCATGATCGTTTTTTTCTGCTGCGACTTGAGGTAGTCGAGCACTTTCTCTTTGGGGATCTTATCGAAAAACAAGAACTTCAGGGTGAACTCATCCTTGACACGGTAATTGGTGCGCAGTGGTTTCAACAGCCACTCGTCGAGCCTCTTCTTCCCATTCGCTGTAATGGAGTAGATGTTCTTCTCCGCAGCTTTTTTCCCCGGAGCGGTTTCTTTCGTAACCCAGCCGACCTCCGAAAGGCGGCGCAAGGTAGGGTACAGCTGTCCATAGGAGACGGACCAGACATTACCAAGAGCGCCTTCGAACTGTTGTTTGATCTCGTATCCGTATTTCGGGCTTTCGGCAACCAGTCCTAGAAGGGCGTATTTTAGAGACATAATAGCGGCTCCCTGATTCTAAAGCGATTACGGGAGAAATTATATCCCATAGCTACAGTACTGGCAATGTTACATATCGAGGTATACCGTCGTGAACTAATGAAAAAAAATAGAACGCCGGTTAACGGAGGGAAAGATTGACCGCCGGCTTCTGCCGCCACTCCGGTACCGGTTCGGTGTCTTCGTACTCAATGCGTTTACGTATTAAAAAACGCATGGGGCCTGAGTTTTGTCTGAACTGCACGATTCCGAAGCTGCCTTTTCCTAGGTAGCATATCTTCTCGTTCTGCTGAACGTCGTGAACGCTGCGCAGCGTTTTGAGGATACAGTCAAAATGAGCCGGAACGCCGCTCTCCTTATGGGTAATCGCAGATGCAAGATCCCGCACGGCTTTGTGACAGAGCGGACACAGAGGAAAGTCGATCTCCGGCCTGTTCGGTGGCCGATTGCCTCTTCGCCTGCGTTTGGACCTGGGTTTGTTGTGTTGGCTCACAGTGCTCAGTCCTCTCTGTGGATGTTCAGGGTCAGATCCTGGGCGATCTTGCTAATGGCTAGGGCGAGGTACTTCTCGTCATTGATTTTCTTCTTCAGCTCGGCGAGCCGCCTCGGATCTGTTTTCTTCGCTATTCTAACCACAACGTTACCCGCTTCTTAGCCCACAGCGCTGAACGCGTTCTCATAATGAATGACCCTTGGAGTCTTCCGGGAAACCAGAATCACATCAAAACAGATCCGCCGCTGCCCAAACTCCGGATGTGAATGCATGAAATACCGAGAGGTTTCGCATATCCTCTGCTGCTTGCGCCGATCGATGGAGTACTCCAAATCTGCGGTATCCAGATAGTCCCAGTTCTTTACTTCTACAAACACAATCCTATCGCCTTTTTCTACAACTATATCGATCTCACCTCTCCTGCTGCGGAAATTTCGGGCTACAACCTTGTATCCGCGCTCGCAGAGGAACCGCTCCGCTCTCTTCTCTCCCTCCCGACCCTTCTGCCAAGTACTCATTCCTCCCCTTCCCCAATCATCTTGGGGTCGATCGCCCTGACGATAAAGAGATTTTTCTTGCTCAGAAGATCAAGAATCTCTACTCCTTCGATCTGGGTTCCGAACTCATCGATAAGAAGTTCGACCTTGGGACGCAGGGGAGCTTCGGTGTGGTTTTCACTTACCCGGCCGATACTCGAGTTGTTGAGCTGTACTATACTGCCAATCGGAAAGACTCCCATGCTTTCAAGAAACGCCTTGAGAACCCGGGGATCAAAATGCCGCCCATTATCGCTGAGAACATTCTTCATGGCGGAATACCCGATCATCGAGTTTCTGTATGGACGCTCGCTCACCATGGCCTCGTAGGCATCGGCCACCGTTACGACTCTGGCGAATAGGGTGATGTCCTCCCCCTTCAGGCTTCGGGGATAACCCCGGCCGTCCCAGTGTTCGTGGTGCTGCAATGCCACCAGGGCGATATCTTCCGGGTACTTCATGTCTCTGGAGATGCTCTGGTAGCCTATTACGGGGTGTGTCCGAATCTTCGTCAGCTCCTCGCCGGATAGCTTGCCCTGTTTCTCCAGGATTCCCTTTTCGACCTTCAACATTCCCACGTCGTGCATCAGCGCTCCTGTTGCCAGCTGGAGCAGTCTATGCGATGCAAGCTTCATGGTGTTGCCGATCACGGCGGAAATAATCATACAGTTGACCGCACTGACGGAAAGTCTCCTCTCCACCCACTCGCCGAGCAGAATCAACTGAATCATCTCATTCTTGCTCTGCCGCAGGACATCCAGCATCTCTTTCACCACAGAATCTATGGGTTCGTGGTGTAAATAGGTCTCATCGGCAATGTCCTGGAAGATGGCATCCACCTTCTCGACAGCACTCCGGTAGATTTTAAGGTATTTCTCTTCCCTCGGAGGCAGCCAGGCGGGCGAATCCTTGAACTTCGCCGCCGCCTCTGCCGCCGCCTCGACGATCTCGCTTCCTTCGGTGAATACTTCTTCGATATCCCAACGACTCAAACGCTCTATGTCCTTGTCTTTGATCACTACCCCCGCAGGAACGAGGACATTATCACCTTCAATAAAGACCGGCTGGTCGAACTTCATTCCTGGATGTAAATTGCTCACCTTTATCGTTTTCATGCGTCCATTATCCTACCCTTCGTACGAATACCAGGATCTCGGCGACGATTCTGTAAAACTCCTCGGGAATCAGGCTTCCGAGGGGAAGTTCGACCAGAGCGTCTGCCAACTCCGGCTGGTCTACGATCTGAATGCCCTGTTCCAGGGCGATCTCTTTGATCCGCTTCGCCAGCAAACCCTTGCCCGTGGCAAGAACGATCGGAGCAGGAAGATCTCCTGTGTATTGTATCGCTGCAGCTTTTTCCATTGGATCTTTGAGTCAGTGTACCGTATCTACGTTACGATAGGAAAGCTCCTCCCAGGGCAAACTAAAGCCATCGAAGTTTTCGTCTTCACGTATATTATCGTCAATTTTTAGGCCGAGGTTTTGTAATTTTAGCCGTAAACCTTCCAGTTCCGCCTTTACTTTGCGTCGCGCGTCAACGGGATCAGCGAAGATAGACAGTTCAAGGCCGTCCTCCGGGCTCTTTTGCAGCACGAAAGACCATTTTCTCCCCGCTTCGGTTCGAGCCACTACAATCAGGCGATCGGTCTGTTTTCGCCAGGGGTCGTAGCGCAGGCGGATGCTGCCGTAGATGCGGCCGGAGGATCCGTAGGTGTAGTCAAAGGGAATGATGACCCAGCTTGCCTCGGAACCCTGTAGATGGTTGAAGACCTGAAGGCTGCTGCCCTCCGCACTTTCCGGCTCTTCAACCGCCGAGCGCAGCTGCTGCATCAGCGCCTGCGAATCCGGGAGCCTCCGCCGCTTCCTGCCCTCTTTTTTCCCCGACTCCTGTTCCCCGTAACCGAGCAGGGGTAACAGCGGTACCAAAGCTCGGGATCGCAGACCGATGCCCTTTTCAAGGATGAGAGCGATGATGCGGGAGAACTTCTTGGGGTCGAGCTTCATCTTTTCCAACAGCCGGCGCACCTGATACAGACGCTCAGGTTCCACCGCCAGTCCGCTGCGCAGGAAACTGGTCAAGATCTGCTCCATAACCTTGTCCGGTTGTATTCCTTGACGGACAAGCAGATCTTGAACCGGGGTGGTCTGTTCCGTGGTCATTTTCAAGGTAATCCGACCTTGTTGGATCGTAACCAGAGCCCGCAACAACTGTCCCGGAGCCAGGTTTACCTTCGAGAATGCAGGGATCACCTGCCCGCGGATCCCCACGGCCCACTTATTCCCGGTAAGGCGTTTGATAACCTTTATAGAAACAAAATCGCCAGATCGCAAGCGAAGCTCCGATCTGGCGTTAAGGTTGAGCTTAAGGTCAATAGGGGTTGGCAGCATCTCTCCCTACAATATCAGGCCTTTTCCTCTGTGCTCTCTTTTTTTGTCTTCTTCTGAATCAGCTCGGCAACTTTCGCGGATTTCCCGACCCGATCGCGTATATAGTACAGTTTGGCTCTTCGCACCCTTCCTCTTCGGCTGATCTCGATATTTTGGATTCTCGGTGAGTTGATTGGAAAGGTTCTCTCCACTCCGACACCGTAGGAGATCTTCCGTACCTTGAATGTCCTGCGGATCCCGGAACGTTTGATCGCGATACAAAGGCCTTCATACACCTGAACTCGTTCATTCTTTCCTTCGATGATCTTGTAGTGTATTTTCAACGTATCCCCGATTGAGAACTCAGGCAAATCACTGCGAATCTGTTCGGCTTCGATTGCTCTTATCTTGTCCATCTTCTTCTCCTCTTGCCCGTATTTTCATTCATATTGTTATCCGCCTCATCCCGCGTCAGGTCCGGCCGAAAGCGCCGTGTCTTTTCAACGCTTCTCTCCAATCTCCAGCGCTCGATTTCGGCGTGGTGACCGGACAGCAATACCTCAGGAACGCTGCAGCCGCGAAACACCGCCGGTCGCGTATACTGAGGATATTCGAGCAACCAATCTGTGAAACTCTCCTCCACCAAGGATTGATCCTTGATAACCCCTTTAATAAGCCGCACAACCGTATCCACAACAACCATCGCGGCGACTTCTCCGCCATTGAGGATATAATCGCCAACGGAAATCTCATCGGTTACAAACAGATCGATGATCCTCTGATCGATGCCTTCGTAGCGGCCGCAGATGATCGCCACCCTCTGTTCTTCTGCGAGCTGCTGAGCTATGCCTTGAGACCACAATCTGCCCGAAGGTGTAAGGTAAATTACCCGTGTACAGCCCTCGATCCGGTTCAGACCGTATGCGTCTTCCCGGAGATCCTCCCGTGATTTCTCTTGAACCCCGGGTACCGATTCCAGGGCCTCTGCCAGCGGTTCCGGTTTGAGCACCATTCCCGCTCCACCGCCGTAGGTGGCGTCGTCGCAGGTTTTATGCTTATCCCGGGCGAAATCCCTGATATTGATCAGATCGAGCCGAACCCGCTTCTGTTCAACCGCTCTGGCCAGGATGGAGGAACGACTGTAGCCTTCAAAGATCTCCGGGAACAAGGTCAATATATGAAAGATCACGGAAGCTCGTACTCCTCGGTAAGCTCGATACGCCGGTCTCCAATATCAACCTTTCCCACAAAATGCTTGGAGAAAGGAATGATCAGCCTCTTTCCGGTCAGCGGCTCCACCTCCAGGAATTCCCCACCGCTTACTTCAGGCACAGTCACCACACGGCCGATCAGACTATCCCTTTGAAATACCCGGCAGCCCTGCAGGTCCGAGACGTAATATTCCTCGTCGCCGAGGGCGCTTGCATCCCTGCGATCGGCAAACACGATCTGTCCACGGTAGGCCTCACCGGCTTCCCGATGATCGATGCCCACGAGCTTCAAGAGGACAGCCCCGGTCACTGCTCGTACATCTTCCACCTCAAAGACCGCCAGTTTACCGACAACACCGATGTAGACTTTTTTCAGTTTAAGCAGATGCTCAAACTCGCCCGACAGGCTCTTGACCTTTAGGTATCCTTTGAGCCCATGACTGGTCCTGATCTGCCCAACTGCGAGCAGTTCAGAAAGTGGTTCAGCACACATTCGGACTCATCTGTGGTCGACAGCAGTGCTTCAATCAAGTATTTCCAGCACAACCCTCTTTCCTGATTTGGTCGAAGAAGCACTCAGAATGGTTCGAATCGCCTTGGCGATCCGGCCATGCTTTCCAATAACTTTGCCAATATCACCTTCAGAAACCTTCAGCTCGAGTATCGTCGACTTTTCACCCTCGACCATATTCACTACGACTCCACTCGGATCATCCACCAAAGACTTTGCGATGTATTCCACAAGTTCCTTTTCCACGGGCGCCTCCTCTTTCTAGTAGTAGCCCCCTTAAGCTACTTGATTCGGAAATTGATGTTGTTCAGCAGTTTCCTGACCGTATCGCTGGGCTGAGCCCCCTTGTTCAACCAGTCGCGAACACGCTCCTCCTTAACCTGGATTTGTTTTCCCTCTATCTCGATCGGGTGGTAGAATCCTACCTCTTCGATCGTTCTGCCGTCTCTCGGACTTCGTGAGTCCATGACCACAATTCGGTAGTAGGGTCTGCGTTTGCTTCCAAACCGCTTCAATCTAATCCGCACGCTCAACGTATGCCTCCTTCTCTAATGAGAGTTTCTTATGGTGTACCTTGACCAAATTGAGACAGGAAAGCGGATTGCGCCTTCTTGTTCTTTACCATTTTTTTCATCATTAACCGAGCCTTCTCGAATTTTTTCAACAACTTGTTCACGTCATAAACAGCCGTACCGCTTCCTCTGGCAATACGCTTCCTTCTGCTCGAGCCGATAATACGATGGTTCCGCCGCTCCACCCGGGTCATGGAAAGAATGATCGCCTCCTCGCGCTTCATCTCCTGCCCGTCGAGCTGGCTTTCATCGATAGCGCCTCGGGCCCCCGGGATCATCTCGATCAGCGACTGCAGGCTTCCCATCTTTCGCACCCGCCTGAACTGATCCAGGTAATCCTCCAGTGTAAAACTGGCCTTGGCGATCTTCTCCTGCAGCTCCTCCGCTTCCCGGACATCGAAGGTCTCCTGAGCCTTCTCAACCAGGGTGACCACATCCCCCATGCCGAGAATCCGAGTGGCGATACGCTCCGGATAGAACGGCTCCAACTCGTCGAGCTTTTCACCGGTACCGATAAATTTAATCGGTTTGCCGGTGATGCTCTTCACCGAAAGAGCAGCTCCTCCCCGTGTATCCGAATCGAACTTACTCAGGATGACCCCGGTAAGCTCGAGCTGCTCGTCAAAGGCTTTGGCGATATCCACGGCGGACTGCCCGGTCATCGCATCCGCTACCAGGAGAAGCTCATCCGGACCGGCTGCCCTCTTGAGCGCCTGGATCTCTTTCATCATCACGGCGTCGATCTGAAGCCGTCCCGATGTATCGATGATCACGGTGTCGTACTGCTGCTTGGCGGCGAACTGCAAGCCCCGGGTCACCACCTTGACCGGATTTTTCTCAGAACCTTTGTATATCTCCACGCCGCCCTGGTCGGCCAGAATCGAAAGCTGCTCCACAGCGGCCGGTCGCACCAGGTCGGCGGCCACCAGCAGTGGTTTTCTTCCCGCTTTCTTCAGGTAGACCGCCAGCTTGGCCGCAGTCGTTGTCTTTCCCGATCCCTGCAACCCCAGCAAAAGGATCACCGACAGGGTGTCCGGACCCTTGAGCTTCAGATCCTGCCGGTTGTCCCCGAGAAGCTGGACAAGCTTGCCATGAATGATCTTTACAAACTGCTGACCGGGGGCTACGGATCGGAGAACCTTTCCCCCCAGAGCCTCCTCGGTCGTCCGGTTGACGAATCTGCGGACCACCCGCAGGGAGACATCCGCTTCCAACAAGGCCAGCTTTATCTCGCTGATGGCATCCTGGATGTTCTTCTCCGAGATGTGAGCCTTGCCGGAAACCTGCCGTACTATATCTGTAAGCTTGTCCGAAATCCGGTCCAGCATAAACGTTCATGAATATATACTGTTATTCCGATACCTTGTCAACGACTACAGATCCTCCGCTTGAGCTTGAGCCGCTGTCATTGAACCAGGAAGAAGTGTCGATCCAGATAGTTGAGGCGCTTCTCCGCCCGCTCGGCGTACGCGCTCTCGGGAAAGTTGTCATAGAGCAGCTCGTAGTAGTCCCTGGACAACTCAAGATCTCGATACGGCGAAGCCACCTCATAGATGCGGGCGAGCCTGTAGTACACCTCGTCGAGCTGCCTTCCCTCAGGATAACGGTTCGTATACTGTCTCAACGCCTCTATAGCCGTTGCGTACCGCCCTCCTTCGATTTGAAAGCGGGCGACTTCGAGCAGCGCGCTGCCGATTTCCCCCGATTCCAGAGTAAAGAGCGAAGGCAGGACCTCGGTCAGCAGCTGCGGGTCCTTCAGGGCGACCCCTGCGCGGATCATCCCCAAGGCGGCACGGTCCCCGTATTCGCCGGACAGGGAGAAATTTTCCCTGTAGTACTTGACAGCCGCCAAATGCTCCCCGGTCGCTTCATAGCAGGCAGCCAGTCTGTCATTCAGATACGGATCGCCGCTGCGCATGTTCCGTGTAAACTCGATCAAGGCCAGTTCATATTCACCAAGGCTGAATAGGGCTTCCGCCTTATCGATCCGCGGGCCCGGCTCGGGCTCTGTCACCGTGGTTTGTTGGGGGGCCAACCCCTGCTGCTGCAGTTCCAGGGCTGCTGCGAAATCATCGTCGGGAAGCACCTCGATATGAACGGCCTGGCTGCGAAGAACCGCGTTTTGATTGTCCTGAAATTGGAAGGACAGCTTGTATGCACCATACTCCACAGCTTTGAAGCTGAAGGAAGACTTGTTCTGAGAATACCGGCTGGAAAGATAGTCGATCCCCTCCCCGCTCCCTGGATCCAAGCCGAGGTAGATCCAGCCACGGCCCTTCAGGTCGATACCAATTTGGTCGCCCCGCCGGGCGAATAGCTCTCGATGCGTCTCTTCGACTTTCTCGACAGTCGGGGTGGGTCTGGCAGCCACCGAGGTGGCGGTCCTTTCAGGCTTTGCCTCCGGCGGGGGGCTCTGCCGCGCTGGAGGCGGCGGGACAGCGGTTTTGGCAGCCGCGGTCCTGATCGGAAAACCCCTATCTATCTTCCGGAAATAGGGTGTTTCAAATGGAATGACCTCGACCACCTCAGGCTCGGGGAGATGAAAACCGGATTCGCTGACAGGGGTCCCCTGGTCTAGGCTCGGCTCGGGAATAGAGTAGCTGGTCTGGACATCAACCATACGCGGCTCCGGGAGTTGACGGTTCAACACCAGCGGCGCCGCCTCAGGAACAGACGGTCTGGGTAG